>NZ_CALSFT010000002.1:1500000-1607500 GCF_943736995.1 Sporosarcina sp. Marseille-Q4943
TGAAAACAGAGATGGAAAAGCGGATTCCTGGCATTACGAGGGATGTTATTCCAAAAGGTGGGGCAGGCGTGGATGGAAAGTACAATCAAGATTTGCACCCGAACCTCATCCTTTTGGAGCTTGGCGGAATTGGAAACTCGGAAGATGAACTGAACCGTACAATATCCGTTATTTCAGAAGCTATAGTAGAAATTCTGAATAACGGTGAAACGGAAGGATAGGAATGAAAGTTTAGCTTCATGGATAATGTCCATGAAGCTTTTATTCGTTTGAAGTATCACCAATCTTTATCAAATCGCGCTCATCTGTTAGACTTGATAAGTCAATAATGTACGCATTCATTATTTAATTTGCGGGAATAAGAAAATGTAACATGTTTATCAGTTATTTGCTATAATGCAAATAGCTTATATAGGAGTGAACTGACAGATGAATCATGAAGAAAGATTGGCACGTCAAAAAAACATTAGGAACTTCTCGATCATTGCCCATATCGATCACGGGAAATCAACGTTGGCCGATCGACTATTGGAAAAGACGGAAACGGTAAGCTCGCGTGAAATGAAATCACAGACACTGGATTCTATGGATTTGGAACGCGAACGCGGAATTACGATCAAATTGAACGCAGTGCAATTATCATACACGGCGAAAAATGGCGAGGAGTACACTTTCCACTTAATCGATACTCCTGGGCACGTAGACTTTACGTACGAAGTGTCACGAAGCCTTGCAGCATGTGAAGGAGCGCTGCTTGTTGTTGACGCGGCCCAAGGAATTGAGGCCCAAACGTTGGCAAACGTTTATTTGGCGCTGGATAATGATCTGGAAATCTTGCCTGTTATTAATAAAATCGATTTACCTGCGGCGGATCCTGATAAAGTGAAAAAAGAAATTGAAGATGTCATCGGCTTGGATGCGTCTGAGGCAGTCCATGCATCTGCGAAAGCTGGCATCGGCATCGAAGAGATCCTCGAGCAAATCGTCGAGAAAGTGCCTGCGCCGACAGGAGATCCAGAAGCGCCATTGAAAGCATTGATTTTCGATTCTCACTATGATCAGTACAAAGGTGTCATCGTCAATATTCGAATTGTAGAAGGTACTGTAAAGCCCGGCGATAAAATTCGTATGATGGCAACCGGAAAAGAGTTCGAAGTCATTGAGACTGGAGTGTTCACACCGAATATTTCCATGCGCGATGAACTATCAGTTGGAGATGTCGGCTTCCTTTCCGCGGCGATTAAAAATGTCGGGGATACACGGGTAGGGGATACGATTACGAATGCGAAGAACCCTGCAAGTGAGCCGCTGCCAGGTTACCGTAGATTGAATCCGATGGTGTTCTGCGGACTTTATCCAATCGATTCATCCAAGTATGTCGACTTGCGTGAAGCACTTGAGAAACTTGAGCTGAACGACTCAGCTTTGGAGTATGAAGCGGAGACATCACAAGCATTGGGCTTCGGATATCGATGCGGATTCCTCGGACTGCTCCATATGGAAATCATCCAGGAGCGGATTGAACGGGAATTTAAAATTGACTTGATTACTACAGCACCGAGCGTTATTTACAATGTTGTCACGACTGACGGAAAAGAATTGAAAGTCGACAACCCTTCCATGATGCCGGATGCACAAAAAATCGATCATGTCGAAGAACCTTATGTAAAAGCATCAATTATGGTGCCGAACGAATACGTCGGCTCCGTCATGGAATTATGCCAGTCTAAACGTGGCAATTTCATTACGATGGATTACTTGGACGCTTCACGTGTCAATATCATATACGAATTGCCTCTAGCAGAAATCGTCTATGACTTCTTTGACCAATTAAAATCAGGGACCAAAGGATACGCGTCCTTCGATTATGAACTGATTGGCTATAAAACATCGAAGCTTGTGAAAATGGACATCCTGTTGAACGGTGAGCAAGTCGACGCATTGAGCTTCATCGTCCACCGTGATTTCAGCTACGAGCGTGGTAAGGCGATTGTCGAGAAACTGAAGAATCTCATTCCTCGTCAACAGTTCGAAGTACCTGTCCAAGCCGCAATCGGTCAAAAGATTGTTGCCCGTTCGACAATTAAATCGATCGGTAAAAACGTTCTTGCCAAATGTTACGGCGGAGACATCTCCCGTAAACGGAAATTGCTTGAGAAGCAAAAAGAAGGGAAAAAGCGGATGAAGCAAGTCGGATCCGTCGAAGTCCCACAAGAAGCATTCATGGCTGTCTTGAAAATGGACGAAGATTGATATCTTGAAAAATTAAAAGGAGTCCAATTCGGACTCCTTTTTGCACGACCGGTATTGCCGGAAGAAAGGGGACACAACCAAATGCGAGGTATGTATATTCATATTCCTTTCTGCCATCAGATTTGCCATTACTGTGATTTCAATAAAGTGTTCTTTAAGAATCAACCAGTTGATGAGTATATCGAATCGATCGGAAATGAACTTGCCATCATGGCGAATGAAGGTCATTCATTCAACGGGCTTGAGACCGTCTTCCTAGGCGGAGGAACACCGACTTCATTATCAGAAAAACAACTGGACCGGTTACTGGAAATCATTCATCGGCATGTCGACGTCAGTACGTTGCGGGAATTTTCGACGGAAGCAAATCCTGATGAGTTGACCCGCGGAAAACTATCCGTCCTGAAAAACGGGGGGGTAGGTCGACTGAGCATCGGCGTCCAGTCCTTCGACGAGCAACTTTTAAAAAGGATCGGGAGGACACATGGCGCGAATACTCCCAAAAAAGTGATACAGGATGCGCGTGAAATCGGCTTTGAAAACATAAGCATCGACCTCATCTATGGATTGCCGGAACAATCCATTCGACAATGGGAGGATACGCTCGATAAAGCACTATCATTGGACCTTCCTCATTACTCAGGGTACTCGCTGATCGTAGAGCCTAAAACGGTCTTTTATAACTTGATGAATAAAGGGAAGCTGCCGTTGCCGGGAGAGGATGCCGAAGCAGAGATGTTCTCTATGCTGATCGATCGGATGAGCCAAGCCGGAAAAATGCAATACGAAATCAGCAATTTTGCGAAACCTGGGTATGAGTCGATCCACAATCTCATTTACTGGGATAATGACGAGTATGCTGGCATAGGCGCTGGCGCGCATGGGTACTTGAAAGGGCAGCGATATGCTAATTATGGACCGCTCAGAAAATATATGGAATCGATGGAAACTCGATTGCGCCCTATCGTAGATCAACATGTCGTATCGCCAACAGAAGCGATGGAGGAGGAAATGTTTCTAGGGCTACGAAAGTCCGAAGGAGTATCCCTTCATTCATTCGAATCCAAATTCGGAGAAACATTGTCGGAAGTATACGGCGATGTTCTTGAAGAGCTGACTAGTAAAGGTCTGATTTCTGAATCTGAGGGTAGTATAAAACTGACAGGGAAAGGCGTTTTCAGAGGGAACGAAGTATTCCAGAAATTTCTCAAATGACCGCGAGTGAATTCATTGACACTAACAATTCGTTTTGTTAAATTATGAGTAGTATTAGCACTCACACTTAAAGAGTGCTAACAGGAGTGATGATTATGTTGACAAACAGACAATTGCTTATTTTGCAACTGACGGTTAACGATTTCATCGAATCCGCCCAACCTGTCGGATCAAGGCAGTTATCTAAAAAACCGGAAGCCCCTTTTAGTCCTGCGACCATTCGGAATGACATGGCCGATTTGGAAGAGATGGGCTATCTTGAAAAGACCCATACTTCATCAGGCAGAGTTCCTTCCGAAAAAGGGTACCGTTTCTATGTCGATCATTTATTGACGCCCGAAAAACTGACATTGGAAGACAGTATGCAATTGCGCTCCATTTTTCAGGAACGGGTTGTGGAGACGGAGGAATTGATAAGGAATTCCGCCAAAATCATATCCGAATTGACGAATTATACGTCTATACTTTTAGGACCGGATATGTCCATGCATTCAGTGAAACGGTTTTCGATCGTGCCGCTGGATGACACGAAAGCGGTCGCCATCATTGTGACCGATAATGGACATGTTGAGAATAGGGTCTTTGATGTACCGCAAGGCATGCTTGCTTCGGATATTGAAAAAATGGTCAATATTTTAAACGAAAGGCTTGTCGGGACGCCACTGAGTTTCCTGCAAAACAAGCTTGCCCATGAGACGAGAACGGTCTTTGAACAGCATGTGCATCATGCTGGTGAACTGTTTGCTTCCTTTCAAAGGGCTATGACGATCAAGCCTGAGGAACGTCTGTATTTTGGCGGCAAAATGAATATGATGAAGCAGCCGGAATTTAACGACCTACAAAAAATGAAGATGTTTTTCGAGTTGATGGAAACCGGAGAGCCAGCGATGACATTTTTCCAAGATGACTCAAAAGGCATTCACGTTCGGATCGGTTCGGAAAACAAGCATAACGCAATGGAAGATTGCAGTGTAATTACTGCCAATTACTCTGCCGGTGACAATATGGCTGGTTCCATAGCAATCATTGGACCGAAGCGGATGGATTACGGCAGGGTCATAACGGTGCTTGATATCCTAAGTGAGAACTTATCGCAAGCATTATTGCAAATGACCATTGGATTGGATAGGAGGAAGGACAAGTGACGGATAAAAAAGAAACAGTGGAAAAAGAAGACGTTCAACAGGACACTGTGGCGGCCGATGACGTTGCATCAGCTCAACAAGAGACTGGAGTAGAAGACGGCGTTGCAGAAGTTGGTCCTGAAGAAATCGATGAAAAGGACAAAAGGATTAGCGAGCTTGAGTCCAAGTTAGAGGAAGAGGAAAACAAGCTGCTGCGTGTCCTTGCAGATTTTGAAAATGCCAAAAGAAGGAATGCGCTTGATCAGGAGGCGCTCGTCAAATACAAAGCGCAGAGCTTGTTAGCATCTATTTTGCCCGTCTTGGACAACTTCGAACGCGCTCTTGCAGTCGAAGTCAAAAATGACGAAGCTCAATCTATCATGACCGGAATGGATATGATTTATCGTAATCTTGTCGAAGCTCTCAAAGGAGAAGGGCTCGTCGAAATTGAGGCTTCAGACAAGGAATTCGATCCGAATTTCCATCAGGCCGTCATGACGGGCAGCGATCCTGATAAGTCATCAGGCATCGTGCTTGAGGAGCTTCAAAAAGGGTATATGTTGAGAGATCGTGTGCTTCGTCCTTCCATGGTCAAAGTAAACGAATGAGTATGTAATCTAGTTGTAGATGTATTATTTTAGGAGGAATTCAAATGAGCAAAATTATCGGTATCGACTTGGGTACAACTAACTCTGTAGTTGCAGTATATGAAGGCGGAGAGGCGAAAGTCATTCCTAACCCGGAAGGAAATCGTACGACTCCATCGGTTGTTGCATTCAAAAACGGAGAGCGTCAAGTCGGTGAAGTGGCTAAGCGTCAATCCATTACGAATCCAAATACGATCATGTCCGTAAAAAGACATATGGGATCCGATTATAAAGTGAAAGTTGAAGATAAGGAATACACTCCACAAGAAGTGTCTGCAATGATCCTTCAATATATGAAAGGTTACGCGGAAGAATACTTAGGTGAAAAAGTGACAAAAGCGGTCATTACAGTTCCTGCTTATTTCAATGATGCACAGCGTCAAGCGACGAAGGATGCCGGCACAATTGCAGGTCTGGAAGTTGAGAGGATCATCAACGAACCGACAGCGGCTGCTCTTGCTTACGGTCTTGATAAGGCGGATGAAGATGAAACAATCCTCGTCTATGACCTTGGCGGCGGTACATTCGACGTTTCAATCCTTGAGCTCGGCGATGGAGTCTTCCAAGTGCGTGCAACAGCAGGCGACAATAAATTGGGCGGAGACGACTTCGACGATGTCATCATTGACTACTTGGTTCAAGAATTCCGTAAAGAGAACGCAATCGATCTATCAAAAGACAAAATGGCGATGCAACGCTTGAAAGACGCAGCTGAAAAAGCGAAGAAAGACCTTTCAGGAGTAACGTCAACTCAAATTTCATTGCCGTTCATCACGGCGGGAGAAGCGGGTCCACTTCACTTGGAGATTTCATTGACTCGCGCTAAATTTGACGAATTGACAGCACATTTGGTGGAACGTTCCATGGTGCCAACACGCCAGGCTATGAAAGATGCAGACTTGTCTCCGTCAGAAATTGACCGTGTCATCCTCGTTGGAGGTTCCACTCGTATTCCGGCTGTACAAGAAGCAATCAAGAAAGAAACTGGCAAAGAGCCGTTCAAAGGCGTTAACCCTGATGAAGTCGTAGCGATGGGTGCGGCTGTTCAAGGTTCGATCCTTCGCGGAGATGTGAAAGATGTCGTATTGCTTGACGTGACGCCACTTTCCCTAGGAATCGAGACAATGGGCGGCGTATTCACGAAATTGATCGAAAGAAATACGACAATCCCAACGAGCAAGTCCCAAGTGTTCTCGACGGCTGCAGATAACCAGCCTGCGGTAGATATCCACGTATTGCAAGGTGAGCGTCCAATGGCCGCTGACAATAAAACACTCGGCCGTTTCCAACTGACGGATATTCCACCAGCTCCACGTGGCATCCCGCAAATTGAAGTGACATTCGATATTGACAAAAACGGTATTGTCACAGTAAAAGCGAAAGATCTCGGAACGCAAAAAGAGCAAAACATTACGATCCAATCAAGCTCCGGCCTTTCCGATGATGAAATCGAGCGCATGGTGAAGGATGCCGAAGCGAATGCTGAAGCGGATAAACAGCGTAAAGAGGAAGCAGATTTGAAAAATGACGCTGACCAGCTCGTGTTCATGGCTGAAAAGACATTGAAAGACCTTGAAGGCAAAGTATCTGAAGACGAAGTGAAAAAAGTTGAAGATGCTAAAGAAGAACTGAAAACGGCAGTTGAAGCAGGAAACTTGGATGAAATGCGTACGAAAAAGCAAGCATTGGAAGAACTTGTCCAACAATTGTCGGTTAAATTGTATGAGCAAGCAGCAGCTGAAGCTCAAGCACAAGGCGGCTCAGCTGAAGCTGGCGGCCAACCGCAAGATGATGGTGTTGTCGATGCCGACTTTGAAGAAGTGGACGATGACAAGAAAAACTAATTGAACGAACGATTGACGGAAAAGTCAAAGTCCGATATTCCGGCTTTGACTTTTTCTTTTGTTGAATGAGCAACTGTAATCTTGCCGATAGCGTTTTGTCTCTTTTTTCTGTGCGTGTTACAATGAGCTGTAACTCGGAACTGGAACGATTTTAAGCTAGGATTACGGTTCGTGAAATGCGAATGTCAAAGATTCATGGGAGAGTGGAATAATGAGCAAGCGTGATTATTACGAAGTACTCGGTGTGCCGAAAACGGCAAGCAAAGAGGATATTAGGAAAGCCTACCGGAAATTATCGAAACAATATCATCCCGATTTGAATAAAGAAGCGGGAGCAGAAGAGAAATTTAAAGAAGTGACAGAAGCTTTTGAAATATTGAGTGACGAGAAGAAACGTGCAAATTACGACCAATTCGGCCATGCGGATCCTAACCAAGGCTTCGGTGGTTTCGGCGGCTTTGGCGGCGGTTCTGCCGATGGATTCGGTTTTGAAGATATTTTCAGTACTTTCTTTGGCGGCGGTACGAGACGACGCGATCCGAACGCGCCTAGGAAAGGCGATGATCTCCAGTACTCCATGACGATCGATTTCATGGAAGCTGTGTTTGGAAAAGAGACTGAAATCGAATTGCCTAGGGAAGAAACATGTGATACGTGCAGCGGAACGGGAGCCAAAAAAGGTACACCGGTCAATACATGTTCGCATTGTGGTGGATCAGGACAGATTTCAATCACTCAAAATACTCCGTTAGGTCAAATGGTGAACCGCCGGGCATGTCCGCATTGTCAAGGATCCGGTAAAATCATCCCTGAAAAATGCGGTACTTGCCATGGTGCAGGACGAGTGACGAAGCGCAAGAAAATCAAAGTGACAATTCCTGCGGGTGTCGACGATGGGCAACAATTGCGAGTGTCAGGTCAAGGGGAGGCTGGCATCAACGGCGGCCCGGCTGGAGACTTATACATCGTCTTCAGGGTGAAAGATCATGATCGCTTTATCCGTGAAGGCGACGATATCTATTTGGAAGTTCCTATTACATTCCCGCAATTGGCGCTAGGAGATGAAATTGAGGTGCCGACGGTTACGGGGAACGTCAAATTGAAAATACCTGCAGGGACGCAATCAGGAACGAATTTCCGCCTGCGCGGAAAAGGCGTCAAAAATGTACACGGACATGGAATTGGTGATCAGCATGTCATTATCAAAGCGATCACGCCTAAAAAAATGACGGAAAAACAGAAAGAGCTACTCCGAGAATTCGCTTCAATCGATGGCAACTCGCCAGATGAGTATTCGAGCTCACTTTTTGATAAAATCAAAAGAACAATAAAAGGCGACTGAAAGGGATGAACGTAGTTGAAATGGTCTGAAATCTCCATCCATACATCACATGAGGCGACAGAAGCCGTTGCCAATATATTGCATGAGGCGGGGGCGAGCGGAGTCATCATCGAGGATTCCGAGGAGCCTGACCGGATTCATGAAGATCGTTTCGGCGAAATCTACGAGCTCAAGAAAGAAGACTTCCCGGCGGAAGGGGTCATCGTCAAAGCCTACTTGCCGGTTAACAGCTTTTTAATCGAAACGGTGAAAGAAATAAGTGAATCCGTAAACGAACTAGCTGAGTTCGGCTTAGATGTGGGGCTCAATCAAGTTCAAACAAACGAAGTGGATGAAGAAGATTGGGCGACGGCTTGGAAAAAATATTACCATCCTGTTAAAATCTCAGGAAGGTTCACGATCGTTCCTACGTGGGAAACGTATGAGCCGGTTGATTCTGATGAACTGATCATTGAACTCGATCCTGGCATGGCTTTCGGAACAGGGACACACCCGACAACGGTCATGTGTCTACAAGCACTGGAAAAGTATGTAAAACAAGGCGACACAGTCATTGATGTCGGGACTGGGTCGGGTGTGTTGTCAATCGGAGCAGCACTACTTGGTGCGTCTCATGTCCATGCGCTCGACTTGGATGAAGTCGCCGTGCAGGCAGCAAAAGAGAATATCAGCTTGAATAATGTTGAAAATATCGTTGAGGTAACACATGGCAATTTATTGGATTCCGTCAAAGAGCCTGCCTCAATTATCGTTGCCAATATTTTAGCGGAAGTAATTATGACATTTTCCGGAGATGCGTACTCCATCTTGCCAGAAAACGGGCTGTTCATCGTATCCGGAATCATCGCTCAAAAACGGGACCTTGTGAAGGAAGATCTCCAAAGCAAAGGCTTTGAAATCATCGAATCGGTCTTAATGGAAGAGTGGGTGGCGATCATCGCTTCCAAAAGGAGCGTGTGAATCTGTGCAACGCTATTTCCTTGAAACGCCATTCGAAGAAGACGGAAATGCCTCTATTTCCGGTGATGACGGTAAGCATATCGCAAAGGTGATGAGGATGGAGGTCGGTGATCTCCTCATTGCTGTAGATCATGGTGAAGCATTCATATCTGAAATAACAAGTATTCATCCTGATGAAGTGACTATCAGTAAGAAGGATGGCTCCCTGCCATCGAACGAAATGCAAGTGAACGTGACAATTGCTTGTGGCTTGCCTAAAGGCGATAAATTGGATTTCATCGTACAGAAAGGGACCGAGCTTGGTATGCATTCAATTATCCCTTTTGAGGCGGAACGATCCATCGTCAAATGGGATGCGAAAAAAGGCGATAAAAAAGTGGAAAGGCTCAAAAAGATTGCGAAGGAAGCAGCGGAACAGTGTCATCGGACGGTGATCCCGGCTGTATCGGCCCCGATGTCTTTCAAGCAATTGATCCAGGAGTCAAGAAACTATGATATTCGCTTTTTTGCGGATGAGGAAGATGCGAAAGGCACTGACCCAAACAGGATTGCAGACAGGTTGAAAAACGTGTATCATAAACAAACGGTACTGGTCGTTTTCGGTCCTGAAGGCGGATTGTCAAGAAAGGAAGCCGAGGAAATGCGCGCAGCGGATTTTTTATCGGTTTCATTAGGTCCGCGCATACTAAGGACGGAAACTGCCCCGCTCTATTTTTTGTCCGCAATGTCATACGAATTTGAATGAAAGAGGTGAGCAGCTAGTGTCTTCTGTCGCTTTTCATACATTAGGCTGCAAAGTGAATCATTATGAAACGGAAGCTATTTGGCAGCTATTCAAGGATGCCGGATATGAACGGTCCGATTTCGAAAAAAATGCAGACGTCTACGTTATTAATACATGTACGGTCACGAATACCGGCGATAAGAAAAGTCGCCAAGTCATCCGGAGAGCCATCCGTCGCAATCCAGATGCGGTCATTTGTGTCACTGGTTGTTATGCACAGACATCCCCAGCTGAAATCATGGCTATTCCGGGAGTCGATATTGTCGTCGGTACACAGGATCGTACGAAATTACTCGGACTGATTGATGAATTTAAGGTCGAACGTCAACCGATTAATGCTGTCCGGAACATTATGAAAAACCGGGTATACGAAGAGCTCGATGTGCCTGCATTTACAGATCGCACGAGAGCTTCATTGAAAATACAGGAAGGTTGCAACAACTTCTGCACGTTCTGTATTATCCCTTGGGCTCGAGGGCTTATGCGCTCAAGAGACCCAGAGGAAGTCATCCGACAAGCCCAACAATTGGTCGATGCCGGGTATCTGGAAATTGTCCTGACGGGAATCCACACAGGCGGATATGGTGAGGATTTGAAAGATTATAACCTTGCTCGCTTGCTGCGTGACCTGGAAACCCAGGTGAAGGGATTAAAGAGGCTTCGGATCAGCTCAATTGAAGCAAGTCAATTGACTGATGAAGTAATTGAAGTATTGCGTGAGTCAACTAAGATTGTAAGGCATTTGCATATCCCGATTCAATCCGGATCCAATACAGTACTGAAACGGATGAGAAGGAAATATACGATGGAATTTTTCGCAGAACGACTCGATCGTCTGCGTGAAGCACTTCCGCATCTGGCCATCACGTCTGATGTTATCGTAGGTTTCCCTGGTGAGACGGAAGAAGAATTCATGGACACGTATAATTTCGTCAGGGATTATCGTTTTTCCGAATTGCACGTATTCCCTTATTCGAAACGTACGGGGACTCCAGCAGCACGGATGGAAGATCAGATTGACGAAGAAGTAAAAAATGAACGTGTCCACCGCCTAATTGAATTGAATGATCAATTGGCAAAACAATATGCAGCCGAATTTGAAAACGAAGTGCTTGAAGTGATTCCGGAAGAAAAGTATAAGCACGACCCAGAAAGCGGTTTGTATGAAGGGTATACGGATAACTATTTGAAAGTCGTCTTCCCAGCTGAGGAGTCGATGGTCGGCAAAATCGTCAAAGTGAAAATTACGAAGGCTGGCTATCCTTATAATGAAGGTCAATTCGTCCGTGTTATGGAAGAGGAAGAAGTACTTGCATAAGTTATGTAGAAAAACGGTTCATCCATTGTAGGGTGGACTGTTTTTTGATGCGAAGAAAATCATTCTTTGCTATGATGGAAGAGGTATGTACAACTTGAGGAGGAATTATTTTGAATCAACAATATGCATCATATATCGACCATACATTACTGAAAGCGGATGCGACAAAAGAAGAAATCATTAAATTATGTGAAGAGGCGAAAACATATTCTTTCGCATCTGTATGCGTCAACCCAGCGTGGGTGAAGACGGCGGCAGAAATCTTGAATGGGTCAACCGTTAAAGTATGCACGGTCATCGGATTTCCTCTAGGTGCTTCTACAAGCGAAGTGAAAGCGTTTGAAACGAGGAACGCTATTGAAAACGGTGCCGGCGAAATCGATATGGTCATTAATATCGGTGCATTGCGGAGCGGTGATGATGAACTTGTCAAAAACGACATTGCGGCTGTCGTCGATTCCGCAAAGGGCAAAGCGATCGTAAAAGTGATCATTGAAACGGCATTGTTGAACGATCAAGAGAAAAGGAAAGCTTGCGAACTTTCACGCGCTGCTGGTGCCGATTTTGTCAAAACATCAACCGGTTTCTCAACTGGCGGAGCTACGGTCGAAGACGTAAAATTGATGCGAGGAGTCGTCGGTCCTGAAATGGGTGTGAAGGCTTCTGGAGGAGTTCGTAGCTTTGACGATATGAAAGAAATGATTGAGGCAGGCGCGACTAGGATTGGTGCAAGTTCAGGCGTTCAAATCATGCAAGGATTGCAAGGGAACTCTGCATATTGATAGGCTTCCTGCCCCGCCAATGAAAATTTTCCTATTTACCGAAGATATTTTGAAAGTTTTTTATTGACCACTCACAAATAGTACGATATAATTTTTTAGTACAAGGAGTAACGCCTTGTTTCGAAGTGTGCTCGGAGGGAGGGACAAGAGATATGACGAAAACTGTCGTTCGCAAAAATGAATCGCTTGAAGATGCTCTTCGCCGCTTCAAACGTACTGTATCAAAAAGTGGTACAATACAAGAGGTAAGAAAGCGTGAGTTCTACGAGAAACCAAGTGTTAGACGTAAAAAGAAGTCTGAGGCTGCTCGTAAGCGTAAATTCTAATATCTGTCCATATTAACTAACAAAAATAAGCATGTTTATGAATGAAACCGGGAGATCCTTTTGGATCTTCCGGTTTTTGTACGGATTCGAATGAAACTTTTTAACAAGCCATTACGTAAAGAAGGTATAATGGATATAAAGAAAGAGGTGAATGAACGAATGCGTAAAATGATTGGGAAGTTTCTCCTGTTCATTTTATTCCTATCCGCGTTTTCAGTCCCTTTTGCGCAAACGGATGCCAAATCTGATAAAGTCTATCACGTGAAAGTTGACGCAGCTGTGGAGAAGGGCCTATATGCATATTTGAAACGGTCATTCAATGAAGCGGAAGAGGTAGGCGCCAAAGCAATCCTATTGGAAATCGATACGCTAGGCGGCCATACGGAAGCTGCGGGACAAATCGGGCAGCTCATGCAAGAGACGGATATGGATATCATCGCCTATGTCAATTACAGGGCGATTTCAGCCGGCGCCCTCATTGCGCTGTACGCGGAAAAAAATTATATGTCCCCGAACGGCGTGATGGGAGCGTCGCAAGTAATTGATGGGTCAGGCAATGCAGCCGATAGTAAAGCCCATAGTATGTGGGTGGCGGAAATGAAAAACGCGGCGAAATCACAAGGCCGGGAACCATTGTATGCAGAGGCAATGGCCGAACCATCCATCAAATTATCCGAGTATCGGGCCGGAGTGGGGGAATTATTGACGCTCACAGCAGATGAAGCGGAGGAAGTCGGTTACAGTAATGGAACTGTTTCATCACTCGAGGACGTATTGAAACTGAACAAATTGGAAACTGCTGAAATAGTGGCGACAAAAGTGACCTTCACTGAAGGTTTGGCACGATTTGTCACACATCCGATTGTCGTACCGATCCTGTTGTCGATTGCAGGACTAGGTCTTGTAGTGGAGCTTTATTCGCCTGGTTTCGGAGTGCCTGGGATGATGGCACTTTCTGCATTGCTGTTGTTCTTTTTCGGACATCTCATTGCTGGTCTTGCAGGGTATGAAACGCTGATTCTGTTCATCATCGGCATTGTGCTCGTTATACTTGAATTTTTCTTGGCGGGTGGGATAGCTGGCTTTCTCGGTGCTGTCGCTATCGTTGTAAGTATTATTTTGGCGGGTGGCAATCCGATGTTCATGGCGTATTCCGTCTTAATTGCGATTGCAGTGGCCGTCAGCGGGATGGTGATCATTATGAAGTTTTTTGGAAGGAAATTACACTTGCTGAATAAGGTCGTACTAATGGATTCTACAGACACGGAGAGCGGTTATGTGTCGAATGTCAATCGGGTCGAGTTGCTCGGTAAGAAGGCGGTTACAATCACGCCTCTTCGTCCTGCAGGTACGATTGATATGGAAGGCGAGCGGATTGATGTCGTTTCACAAGGAAGTTACATCGATAGAGGGAAACGTGTTATCATTGTGAAGGTTGAAGGATCCCGGATAGTTGTTCGGGAATTCGAAGAAAAGGGGGATAATGAATAATGGATGTAATTTTTGGAGCTGGTTCGATTGCGACAATCGCAATCATCATCGGAGCAATAATTATTCTGTCAGTATTTTTCACACTCGTTCCAGTTACACTGTGGATTTCCGCACTAGCAGCGGGTGTACGTGTTAGCATTTTCACGTTGATCGGTATGCGTCTCCGCCGGGTAATCCCAAGCAGGGTCGTCAATCCGTTGATCAAGGCGCATAAAGCAGGATTGAATGTTTCCATCAATCAGCTTGAGAGCCATTACTTAGCTGGGGGTAACGTTGACCGTGTCGTTAATGCATTGATTGCCGCACATCGTGCGAATATTGAATTGTCATTTGAACGTGCAGCAGCAATTGACCTTGCGGGACGTGACGTACTTGAAGCGGTTCAAATGTCCGTTAACCCGAAAGTCATCGAAACACCATTCATCGCTGGTGTGGCAATGAACGGGATCGAAGTGAAAGCGAAGGCGCGGATCACTGTACGTGCAAACATCGACCGCCTTGTCGGTGGTGCGGGTGAAGAAACTGTAGTTGCACGTGTCGGGGAAGGAATCGTTTCGACAATCGGTTCATCCGTCGACCATGCTAAAGTTTTGGAAAATCCGGATTTGATTTCGCAAACGGTATTGGCGAAAGGGCTTGACTCCGGAACTGCTTTCGAAATCTTGTCCATCGATATCGCGGACGTTGACATCGGTAAAAATATCGGTGCTGAACTTCAAACTGAACAAGCACTTGCTGATAAGAACATTGCACAGGCGAAAGCGGAAGAACGCCGTGCGATGGCTGTCGCGAATGAGCAGGAAATGAAGGCGAAAGTCCAAGAGATGCGCGCGAAAGTGGTCGGAGCGGAGGCGGAAGTCCCTCTTGCAATGGCAGAAGCACTCCGGACAGGCAACATCGGCATCATGGATTATATGAACTACAAAAATATCCAGGCTGACACAGGCATGCGTGATTCCATCAGTAAAATTGGATTGGATCAGCAAAAGCCTGACACAACGAAAGAGTGACGTTTGAGCGGATAATTCCCGGAAAGGGGATGCACAGATGGAACAAATAATAATATTAATTGTCCTTGGAATCATCAGTACGCTCTTCAAAGGGAAAAAGCCGGAACAGCCGAAGACGCAGAAGAGACAACCGACCGGTCAGCGAAATGTTTCTGATCCGATGCGGAAGTTGAAAGATATGACTCAGGAGATGTATAAGGAAATTCAGCGTGAATTCCAAACGGAAATCGATGAGCCTCCAAGCAGGCAAACATCTGAGCGAACACCTGCCCCGGCAGTTTCACTTCCTTCCGAGGTGATAGAAGCGAAAAGGTTGGACAGCGCAAAGACAATTCCAGATCGCGCTGAGAAGCATGACAGGGCATCGACCCGGGAAAAAACGCATCGCGGCCGATTGTCGGTTCATCAAGAAAGTCTCCTATCAAAAGAGCCGGTTGAGCATCACGAGATGATTCCAAAAAGTGAAGAAGATTTGATTAAGGGCATCATCTTCTCTGAAATTTTGGGTCCTCCCAAATCAAAACAATAATCATTGACCCCCTATCCAAATCATAGGCTTGGATAGGGGGTTTTATCTTGAAAAAACTATTTAAAATGAACACATCTGTAACAATTGAAGAATTTGTTTCAGTCAGTATTACAGGGCCGTATTCTTTATTGAAACTTGGACCTGATTATGCAGTAATCCGAAGTGGGGACCATGTCATTGAAGCGACAGGAGAGGACCTTATCGTTGAAACATTGTCCGAGGAGATGGCGGTGTTCTCTTTTGAAACGTTAACAATGGTAACCGTCAAAGAATTGAAAAATGGGCAGGATGCCTATGATTCATAAACGGTTTATCGTCGTTCTCACTGGCAAAACGAATCCATCCAGATTCTTGACATTTCTTGTTGGCGCTGGGGTGAAGATATCAGGCATTACGGAGTCTGGTAAAGGAGTTCGATTCCGTACGGACAAAAAAGGGATACAAGTCATTCGAAAACATAGGCGTCGATTTAAAATGAAAGTATCAATCAAACAGGCAGATGAGGGAGCAGTGGAAAAGAGGCTCTTTACATCCTTCCGTTTTCTTATTGCATGCATCATTCCGCTCGTCGCTTCATTATTCCTCTGGAAGATAGACATAGAAACCGATGTGCCGGAAGTGTCGGAGCGAATCGGCGACAAGTTGGAGGAAATATCAATTACCATGTTCCGTCCGCTTTCCTTGATTCCGGATGAAGGGGAAATTCGCAGAGCGCTCATGTTAGAGGATCCATCCCTCTCCTGGGTGCGATTCAAAAGGTCAGGGAGCACATTGACGGTCATTCCGATGCTATCTCCCAAATTGAATGAAAGTGTCGAAAAGACCGGGCCGCCATCTGATCTTATCGCTCGTACGGGCGGAATCATAACAGGCTTTCAATTGAGCAGAGGGGAAAGAGTTGCCCGTGTACACCAGACAGTGAAAAAAGGTGATTTGCTTGCAACGGGTATATTGGAGCAAGGGAATAAGCGTAAAGTAGTCGGAGCGGAAGGATCCGTATATGCAGATTTTTGGACAGAGTATTCTTTCAAGATACCGAAAACAGTTGATTATCATTTGCTTGGAGAGGAAAATGTCATTATCCATTGGCAATCCCCAATTGTCTGGAAAGAAGGCGGGATGCCTGCGTTGCGATCCTTTATTAAGACGGAGAGGTACCGGGAAGACCGGCTCGATCAATTTGAATTGATGGAAGGAATGGAGGAAGATGTGATCATTCCTTTAATAAAATATAAAATACTGACGGAATCACAAACTGATCTCATTATAAAAGATGAAAACATTTTACACTTGACGTTCGGAAATGATACAGTTGAGGGGACTATATTGTTTTTAATGAATGAGAATATAGCGATAAAAAGACCGTTATCCCAAGGAGACTGAAACTATTGAGCGAACAACTGATTCAACTTCATATTGAGGAACCGAATGAGGCCGTCATGCTTCTAGGCATATCAGATCAGAATATGAAATTGATTGAAGAGTCCATGAATATTTCCATTCTTACCCGTGGCGATACTATTTCGCTGGCCGGGGAAGAAGAGGACATCATTGCAGGAAAGTATCTTCTTGAGCAATTATTGAAAGTGATCCGCAAAGGTATCAATATTAACTTGCGTGATACTTCCACTGCACTTGAAATGGTGAAAAACGGTACGATTGAATATTTCTCAGAGTTGTATGATGAAGAAATCGCCAGGACTGCAAAGGGGAAGGCGATTCGTGCGAAGACGATCGGCCAACGGGAATACATTCATGCAATCCGGAAAAACGACCTAGTATTTTGCATTGGACCGGCTGGTACCGGAAAGACGTACTTAGCAGTCGTTCTTGCCGTACAGGCGATGAAGACAGGGACTGTCAAACGAATTATTTTGACACGGCCTGCGGTTGAAGCTGGTGAAAGTCTTGGATTTCTTCCTGGTGACTTGAAGGAGAAGGTGGATCCTTATTTACGTCCTCTCTATGACGCCCTACATGACGTTTTAGGGGCTGAACACACAGAACGGCTCATGGAGCGAGGAGTGATCGAAATTGCTCCTCTGGCGTATATGAGGGGCCGTACGCTGGACGATGCATTCGTCATCCTTGATGAGGCACAGAATACGACGAAGGCACAAATGAAAATGTTTTTAACACGCTTGGGGTTCGGCTCCAAAATGGTGATTACTGGAGACAAGACACAGATCGATTTGCCTCGTGGAGTTGAATCCGGCCTGAGCGCCTCCGAATCTATCTTAAAAAAGGTTCCTGAAATCCATTTTCAATATTTGGAGCAGGGAGACGTCGTCCGACATCCAATCGTTGCAAAAATCATTGAAGCATACGAAAGTGAGCAGTCATCCTAACATGACTGCTCTTTCATCATTTCGACATCCGATGAGGAGATAAAGAGAGATAGGGGGATTGACTGTGTTCACACCCATCATAAAACTTTTCAAGTCCTTGAAATTCAAATACTTAGCACTATTCGTAATTGGATTGGCAGCAATCGCATTATTTTCCCTCATGTATGGCAATGTAAAACAAGAGACATATGAGCTGCATGAATTCAAAATCTCTCCGAAGACGATCCGGTCTTTGAAAACTGTTGAGGACACTGTGAAAACAGAACAGGAAAAGCGGAGGATTGAAGCCGAAGTTACGCCGTTTTACCAGTTTTCCGAAGACACCGCGAAAAACAGGGCTGCCATTGCTATTAACTTATTTGATTTCATCATCGAAGAGAAGCGGGAAAATACTCCAGACGCTGAAGATCCGGAAAAAAAAGTGAAAACACGTTCGGAACAGATAAAGGACATTAGGGAAAATTTTAAGAAGCTGGAAAAAGAGGAGCCTGGCCTTCGCTTGACAGATGATGCGATTGCGAGCTTGTTAACTAGGGATGTATCGGTCTTGCGCAAAATTCAGAATGAGATTGCAACAATCATTAATGAAGAGCTTTCCAAGCCTGTACGAAGCGGCGACCTGTCCACGGTCCGCTACGAAGTGGAAAGGAAGCTCCGTTTGTCTGAAGCGATCCCTCCAGCGGAATTGCAGACGCTCATAACTCTCGGCAGATCTCTCGTCGTCGAAACGGAAACAATCAATAAAGAATTGACAGACAAAAGGATAGAAGAAGAAAAAAATGCGGTTGAGCCTACCAGGATCCTGCAAGGGCAAGTGATCGTACGGGAAGGACAATTCATCGATTCTGAAATTTACAGGCAGTTGGAATTGACAGGACTATTGACGAACCAGTCGTCCACGAAGCCGATGGCGGGACTCATCCTCTTCGTAATTTTTGTATCTGCCATCATCTTCATGCATTTTTTTACATGGCGAGAAGACAATAATAAGAAAAAGAAAACTTTGCTGATCATTTATTCCGTATATTTCATTCTCGTAATTATAATGAAGCTTCTCAGTTTAATTGATAAAGAGTTTGATGTCCAGGTCGCTTTCCTCTTTCCAACGGCGCTCGCACCACTTCTTGTAAAGCTGTTGACGAATGAAAGGCTTGCATTCATGATGACGATCATCACGGCAGCAACAGCAGGTATCATCCTTCAGGAAGGGTTCGCAGCAATCATGCAGATGGAAATCGCCCTTTATATTCTGTTTAGCGGGGTCATAAGTATCTATGTCTTAGGGAATAACGGGCGAAGATCGAATATCTTACGGACGAGCCTCGTCGTGGCAGCCTCTAACATTCTTTTCATAGGTTTCTATTTATTGATGACCCAGTCGTCTTACGAGCTTTCCGAGTTGCTCTTCTATTTGGTAGCTGCACTGACTTCAGGAATCTTATCGGGCGCCTTGACAATTGGGCTTATGCCTTTTTTCGAATCTGCTTTCGGACTTCTTTCGGATATGAGGTTGATTGAATTATCAAATCCGAATCATCCGCTATTGAAAAAAGTGCTCACTGAAACACCAGGTACATATCACCATAGTGTGATGGTTGCAAACTTGGCGGATGCCGCATGTGAATCCGTAGGGGCCGATGGATTACTGGCACGGGTCGGCAGCTATTATCATGATATCGGCAAAACGGTGAGGCCGGGCTTTTTCATCGAGAACCAACATGGCGCCGTGAATCCGCACGATGAATTGCCGCCGGAAAAAAGTCGTGATATTATTATTGCCCATGCAAATGACGGGGCGGAACTGCTGGCCAAGCATAAGATGCCGGTTGAAATCATCGATATAGCAAAACAGCACCATGGAACAAGCTTTTTAAAATTTTTCTTTGTTAAGGCGAAGGAAATGGGACAGGATGTAGTTGAGGATGATTTCCGCTATCCAGGCCCTAAACCACAGACAAAAGAAATTGCAATCATCTCAATTGCGGATAGTGTGGAAGCGGCCGTGCGCTCCTTGAAAGAGCCGACACCAGACAGAATCGCTAACTTAGTCAAATCAATCATCGCTTCAAAATTGAATGATGGGCAATTCGATGAATGTGATTTATCGATGAAAGAACTGAAAACGATTGAAAATGTCATTTGCAAAACATTGAACGGCATTTTCCATAGCCGGATTGAATATCCGGACTGATCAGAAGGAAGGCGAAAGAATGCTTGATATTTATTTTAATGATGAGACAGGAAAAGTGACCGAAGACATTACTCAACTTGTAAAAGATGTGTTGAATCATGCGGCTGGAATGGAAGAGCTTTCTGGTCATCCTGAAGTGTCTGTCACATTCGTAACGGACGATGAGATACGGAAAATAAATGCTGAATACCGAGGGAAGGACAAGGCGACCGATGTCATTTCATTTGCGCTAGAGGAGATGACGGAAGGGGAAGTGGCCATTGTCCAGGAAGAAGGCATGCCGATTGTCCTTGGAGATATCATCATATCTGTCGAGACGGCGGCTCGGCAATCAGCAGAATACGGTCATGATGAAAGACGGGAGATTGGATTCCTTGCTTTGCATGGGTTCTTGCATCTTCTTGGGTACGACCATATGACCGAAGAGGATGAAAAAGAGATGTTCGGAAGGCAGAAGGAAATCCTGACTTCTTTCGGACTTGAAAGGTAGTAAGGAAATGCACCCTTTCTTCAAGTCCTTTCATTATGCCTTCAAAGGGATAGTGCACGGCTATCTGACGGAACGGAATATGAGATTCCATGTACTCGCCATTATCGTTGTGTCGATTGCAGGTGTTTTAACAGGTCTTACTGTGACAGAATGGTGCATCCTATTCATTCTGTTCGGAGGGATGACCGCATTGGAATTGATCAATACGGCAGTAGAACGAACTGTAGATCTTATTACGAATGAGTTTCATCCCCTTGCCGGACAGGCGAAGGATCTTGCCTCGGGGGCCGTTTTGGTTTTTGCATTTTTTTCAGCAATCATTGGCATGATCATTTTCATTCCGAAATGGTTGTAATATAACTTACGCAGAGGTGTTAGTATGGATAAAGTAAAATTGATGGAAGAAGCGAAAACAGCTAGAGAAAAAGCGTATGTGCCTTATTCGAAATTTCCGGTAGGAGCGGCGTTGTTAACTGGGGATGGTCTAGTTTACCACGGCTGCAATATCGAAAATTCAGCTTATAGCATGACGAATTGTGCGGAAAGGACGGCTTTCTTTAAAGCGGTTTCAGATGGGAACACCGATTTCAAAGCATTGGCGGTAATTGGAGATACGGAAGGTCCGATTTCACCATGCGGAGCATGCAGACAAGTGATCGCCGAATTTTGCGATTCCGATATGCCGGTCTATTTGACGAATTTGAATGGGAAAGTGCAAGAGACGACTGTAGGGGAATTGTTACCGGGTGCTTTCTCCAAGGAGGATTTGGAATATGCAGAAGGACAGCAATAAGTTCAAATCTGGCTTCATATCGATCATAGGTAGACCAAATGTCGGAAAGTCTACATTTTTAAATCGAGTTGTCGGTCAGAAGATCGCCATCATGAGTGATAAGCCACAAACGACAAGGAATAAAGTGCAAGGCGTTGTCACAACGGACGACTCCCAGTTGATATTCATTGATACTCCCGGAATTCATAAACCGAAGCACAAACTTGGAGATTTCATGGTGAAGTCCGCTCGCAATACGCTAAAGGAAGTCGATGTCATCATGTTCATGGTAAATGCCAATGAACCGATTGGCGGAGGGGACAGATTCATCATCGATTTATTGCAAAACACGGAAACTCCCGTTTTCTTAGTGATCAATAAAATCGATCTTGTCCATCCTGATGACCTATTGACGACAATCACTTCGTATACGAAGGAATATGACTTTGCGGAAGTCGTTCCGTTATCTGCGTTGAATGGCAATAATGTCGAAAGGTTAATGGAAACATTGACGAACTACTTGCCTGAAGGACCGAAATATTATCCGGACGACCAAGTGACAGACCACCCTGAACGCTTCATCATTTCCGAATTTATTCGTGAGAAGGTGTTGCATTTGACGCGTGAGGAAATCCCACATTCAGTCGCTGTCGTCATTGAAAAGATCGAAAGGGATGAAAACCGGGGACTTGTCGATGTGGCAGCCACAATCATCGTCGATCGGGATTCTCAAAAAGGGATCGTCATCGGTAAAAAAGGCGCCCTTTTGAAAGAGATCGGAACGAAAGCAAGGCATGATATCGAAATGCTTTTAGGGTCGAAAGTTTATTTGGAGCTTTGGGTGAAGGTGCAGAAGGATTGGCGCAATAAACCCGGTCAACTTCGCGAATTTGGATTCCGCGAAGACGAATATTGAACTTTTGCAAATTGAATAGGAGGGATGTCCTTGCTGAATAAATGGGAAGGGATCATCCTGAGGAGTATTCCATACGGCGAATCGAACAAGATTGTCACTCTCTATACACGTGAGGCGGGAAAAATGACTGCAATGGCGCGGGGAGCAAAAAAACCAGCGAGTCGTTTAGCGGCGGTTACCCAGACATTTACGTACGGATATTACCTTTTACGAACGGGGCGCGGAATGGGAACGCTGGAACAAGGTGAGCCGATCGATTCGATGAGGCATATCCGGGAGGATCTTGAAGCGACTGCTTATGCCAGCTACATAGTGGAGCTTATCGACCGGTTGACGGAAGACCGTGGACAGGGTCCGAATGTCTTCGGGTTGCTCATTGAAGCCTTGCAAGCAATCAATGAGCAATACGATCCTGAAGCGATCGCATTATTCGTCGAGTGGAAGATGCTCCCTGTCGCGGGCGTCCATCCTGTTTTGCATCAATGCGCAAACTGTGGAGCAACCGAAGGGGAATTCGCTTTCTCGTTTCAGGAGATTGGCTTCCTTTGCCATCGATGCTTCCAAATCGACCCGTATCTTGTAAGGATCACCCCGACGCAACTGAGACTGATCCGCACCTTTTTTACAGTTCCGATCCAGCAGGTCGGTTCATTGGATTTGAAAAAGGCGACGAAACAGTTTATGAAAAAAATCGTTCGAACGGTTTACGACGAACAAGTAGGGGTCCGGTTGAAGTCCAGGTCCTTCCTGGATCAATTGGAGCGTACCCCCGAATTATTACCGAAAAAAGAAAAACCGGAGGAAAAAGGCGAATGACCTTTTTCCTCCGGTTATTTTTTACTTAAAATACGAGATGTTTTTCGATGTAATCTTTAACATCCGCAATCGGCATACGGACTTGTTCCATGGAGTCGCGGTGTCTAACTGTCACTTGACGATCTTCCTCGGAGTCGAAATCATATGTGATGCAGAAAGGAGTACCGATTTCATCCTGTCTGCGGTAACGTCTTCCGATGGATTGGGAATCGTCGTACTGCGTCGCAAAATGCTTACGCAGCTCTGCATACACTTCCTCAGCGCCTTCGGAAAGCTTTTTGGATAATGGAAGGACTGCCGCTTTAATAGGCGCAAGGGCAGGGTGGAAACGCATGACAGTCCGTTTGTCGTCTCCCTCAAGCACTTCTTCGTCAAATGCATCGCATAGGAAAGCCAGAGTAACACGATCCGCGCCAAGAGAAGGCTCAATGCAATAAGGAATATATTTTTCGTTCGTCACTGGGTCTTGATAATGGAAGTCTTCACCTGAATGTTCCATATGTCGAGACAAATCGAAATCTGTCCGGTTCGCAATGCCCCATAGCTCTCCCCATCCGAATGGGAATTTATATTCGATATCCACTGTCCCTTTAGAGTAGTGTGAAAGCTCGTCGGAATTATGCTCGCGCAAGCGCATGTTTTCAACCGTCAAACCAAGGTCCAACAGCCATTTCTTAGAGAAGTCTCTCCAATACTCATACCATTTCATATCTTCGCCAGGTTTACAGAAGAACTCCAATTCCATCTGTTCAAATTCCCGGGTACGGAACGTGAAGTTTCCTGGTGTGATTTCATTACGGAAGCTCTTTCCGATCTGCGCTATTCCGAAAGGCATCTTTTTACGCATGGACCGTTGAACATTTTTGAAATTGACGAAAATACCTTGTGCCGTTTCTGGACGCAGGAAGATTTCGTTTGCCGATGAATCGGTGACGCCTTGTGAAGTTTTGAACATCAAGTTGAACTGTCGAATTCCCGTATAGTCCATCGCACCGCAAGTCGGGCAGACAATAGCATGTTCCTGGATAAGTTCTTCCATTTTTTCGAATGGTAAACCATCTACGACCAATTCAATGCCCTTTTCCTCCAATGCATCTTCAATTAACTTATCTGCGCGATGACGTGTTTTACATTTCTTGCAGTCGATCATTGGGTCATTGAAGTTTCCGATATGACCAGAAGCTTCCCATACTTTCGGATTCATGAGGATTGCAGCATCTAGTCCTTCGTTATAAGGAGATTCCTGCACGAATTTCTGCCACCAAGCGTGTTTAATATTATTTTTTAGCGCGATGCCGAGTGGACCGTAGTCCCATGTGTTTGCTAAGCCGCCATATATTTCCGAACCTGGAAATACAAAGCCTCTTTGCTTTGATAAATTGACAATCTGTTCCATTGAATACATGTAAAAATCCCTCCAATTAAAATAAAAGCACCCATCCTCGGACATTAAGTCCGAGGACGAGTGCATAATTACCCGCGGTTCCACCTCGATTGGCTGCAAGTCGCAACCCTCTTTAAGAAATGCTGGCTCCAGGTTGCCGTTTCATGCCAATACGGGCTTCCACTATCCCCGTTCGCTCAAGGTGGCATTACTTATAGACCCTTCTCCGCCTATTGAATTCAGTATTAGTGTAGCATGCTTCCTCATTCTCTGCAATCCATATCGCTGATTTCTGAACGACTAAGACAGAAACCAAGCCATCGGGTTAGGAATTATGGACGTAAAATGCTATACTAAGCAAGGATAAATTATCGAACGATTAGGGCGGTGATTCATATGGAATTGAATAAGCGCCAGACTGAAATCCTTGAAATCGTCAAATTGGACGGTCCTATAACTGGTGAGCAAATTGCGGAAAGGTTGAGTCTAGCTAGAGCAACAATAAGACCCGACCTAGCAATCCTGACAATGGCAGGCTATTTGGATGCAAGGCCGCGTGTCGGCTACTTTTATTCAGGGAAGAAACCGACCCAATCTATAGCTGATGGCATGATTGGAATGAAAGTCGGGGATTTCCAATCCATTCCAGTAGTCGTCAATGAAAATATATCGGTCTACGATGCTATATGTCAGATGTTCCTGGATGATGTAGGAACGCTGTTTGTTGTGGATAAATCTTCCTGTTTGACTGGGGTTCTATCCCGCAAGGATCTGTTGCGTACAAGTCTTGGAAACAGCGAGCTGGATAAAATTCCGGTCCACGTCATAATGACGAGGATGCCGAATATTACATATTGCAAAAAGCAGGATTCACTCATTCAGGCGGCGAAGAAAATGATCGATCAACAAATCGACTCTCTTCCTGTCGTCACCATGAAAGAGGAAGGACTGGACGTAGTAGGTAGAATCACCAAAACGAATATTACACGTGCATTCCTTTCGCTAGCTGAAGATCATGAGTTATAAGCGGTTGCCTTTTTGAGCAAAATGAAAGAGGAGTGTTACAATGAGAAAGTTGACATTGTTCATCGTTTCCGATTCTGTCGGCGAGACAGCGGATTTAGTTGCCAAGGCAGCGGCGAGCCAATTCAGACAGGATTTAGAAACGGTTTCGACAAAACGTTTTTCACATGTAGAAGATGAATCACAACTTCGTGAAATTGCATATTTGGCCAAACAGCAAAATGCAATTATCATCTATACACTTGTGAAAAGTTGCATGCGAAGGAAACTGAAAGAGGAATGCCGGGATAACGGACTGCAATGTATTGACCTGCTAGGTCCGATTGTCAAAGAAATCGGCAATTCCCTTGAGGAAAAACCTTTAGAGGAACCGGGACTTGTCCGACAGTTGGATGAGGATTATTTCAAAAAGATCGAAGCGATCGAATTTGCCGTGAAGTATGATGATGGCCGAGATCCGCGAGGTGTATTGAAAGCGGATATCGTCTTGGTAGGAGTTTCGCGCACGTCGAAGACGCCATTATCCCAATATCTTGCACATCGCCGTTATAAAGTGGCGAATGTACCGCTTGTTCCCGAAGTCGATCCTCCTGAGGAATTATTCCGGATCGACCCGAGTAAGTGCTTTGGTTTAGTCATATCCCCAAGCGTTCTCAATTCAATCAGGAAAGAAAGATTAATAGCGCTCGGCTTGAAGGATGACGCGAATTATGCGAGAATCGAACGTATCCAACAGGAGTTGGAACATTTTGAGAAGGTTGTTTCAAAAATCGGCTGCACTGTAATCGATGTATCGAACAGGGCCGTTGAAGAAACTGCAAACCTAATTTTAAGTGAAGTTGCCAATCGCAACTCCTAATATATACATAAGAAGGACCACCAAGTAAAAATGGTTGGTTCTTCTTTTGCGGATTGTGTACAATAGTATATTGTCGCAATACTAATTTCGTATTTTAAACAAATGTGATTGATCATGAATTTATTTTGTCGAAAAAGCAGGATTTATGAAAACTGTCTCGAATTCAAGTATGTGAGAAGAGAATGGTGATAGGATGACTAAAATTCCAGAAGAGACAATTGAACAAATCCGAGCCAAAACGGATATCGTCGATCTTGTCGGCGAATATGTCCAATTGACGAAACGGGGAAGGAACTGGTTTGGTCTATGCCCATTCCACGGGGAAAATACTCCATCCTTTTCCGTATCAGAGGAGAAGCAAATTTTTCATTGCTTTGGATGCGGTGCTGGCGGGAACGCCATAACCTTTGTCATGGATATAGAAAATAGTCCTTTTACAGAAGCTATCTCTAAGCTAGCCGTGCGGGCGGGTGTCGAATTGGAAGTTTCCTTTAGCGAGGCCTCCAAAGGTGGAAGTTCAAATGAATACCAGCAGATGATCGATGCTCATGCGCTTGCGGCGAACTTTTATAGTCACTTATTACTGAATACAGTGGAGGGTGAAAAAGCATTACATTATTTGGAGCAAAGAGGGTTTTCCCGTGAGCATATCGAAAAGTATGGTATAGGATGGTCGCTCGACGATCGGGAAGTGCTCACCCAATTGTTGATGCGCAAGAAGTTTGATATGAAGGAGATGGAGCTGGCCGGACTTTGTATTATGAAAAATGATGGAACTGGGTATTTTGATAGGTTCCGTGGACGTATTATGTTTCCGTTACATGACGATAATGGAAATGTCGTTGCTTTCTCAGGGAGGACATTGTCTGACTCCAAAGAGGAAGCAAAATACTTGAATAGCCCAGAGACGCCAATTTTTGAAAAGAGCCGATTGCTCTATAATTTTCACAACGCACGTCTTAATGTTCGTAAAACGGGTAAAGTAATACTGTTCGAAGGTTTTATGGACACGATTGCCGCTGAACGAGCGGGAATTATGAATAGTGTTGCCGTCATGGGTACATCCTTGTCAGACACCCACCTGACCAAAATGAAACGCATCGCCAATCAGTTGATCATATGCTGTGATGGCGACAATGCAGGATGGGATGCAGCAAAACGATTTGCCGTCCTTTCCACACAAAAAGGATTGGATGCGAAAATCGCCTTATTGCCGGGGAAAATGGATCCAGATGAATATATTTCAACATTTGGCGGGGAATCTTTCTCCGAAAAAGTGATTGGCAATCCACACTCGTATATGTCATTCATTATGGCTTATTATAAAAGGTCGAAAAATTTATCTCATGAGAACGATGTATTGCAATATATACATGAAGTGTTGGAGGAACTTGCCCCGAGAGTCTCACCAGTTGAACGTGATTTGATGATCAGGCAACTGACGGCGGAAACAGGAGTTTCCCCGAGTGCTCTCAATGAACAGTTGATGAAAAAGGTTGGCAAGCTGGCAAAGCAGGAGAAGACGATGCAACCTGCGGGACAAGCCGTCCCGATGACCGTATCTGAACGGAAGATGTCGAGCATTGAACGTGCTGAGAGGCTTCTGTTATGCCATCTGCTAAATGATGGGAATTTATTCGACAGAATTCGGGATGAACATCAAGAACTCTTCTTCCGGGAGGATTATGCTGCGATTTTCATAAAGCTAGCCGGATTTTATGAAAAGCACGGCATGCCTGATTTCCATAGATTCGCGGAGTCTTTGGAGGATCGGGATCTTCGCAAAGTCGTCATGGAAGCGGCTATGCTTGATAGAGATCCTGAATTTGCTGAACAGGAAATAGAAGATTGCGTTCATCATCTTAATAAGCATCGGATTATTAGACGCATTGACGAGATGATGCATGATTCCAAAGAAGCGGAAAAAATGAACGATCATACCCGGGCACTGGAGCTGGCCAGGGAAATTATACAGCTCCGGAAATCATTATCGGCAATGTAAGCCGTATTCCGGTGAAATAAGGAGGAACGGGTATTATGACTAAAGAGCAATCAGGAGAAATGGAGCACGAAATGACATTAGATGAAGTGAAAGCAGGTTTATTGGAAGCTGGAAAAAAAGCGGGGGAATTGACCCTTGAAGAGGTGACGGAGAAATTATCCGTCTTTGAAATGGAGCCTGAGCAGTTCGAAGAGTTCCTCGACCAAATCGAAGCTGCAGGCATAGAAATGGAACGTAAAGATGAAGAGGAAGCGACTGCCAAGGAAGAGGAACAATTCGATTTAAATGATTTGAGCGTTCCTCCGGGCGTCAAAATCAACGACCCTGTACGCATGTACTTGAAGGAAATCGGCCGTGTCGATTTATTGACCGGAGATGAAGAAGTGAAATTGGCGATTGGCATTAAAGAAGGCGTGGAAGCGGAAGAGAAGCTGGCTGAAATGAAAAAGCCGGATCCAGCCCTTTTGGAGCTCGTTGAGAAAGGCGAAAACGCTAAGAAAAAGCTAGCGGAAGCCAACCTCCGCCTTGTGGTCAGTATCGCAAAGAGGTATGTAGGACGTGGAATGCTATTCCTCGATTTGATTCAAGAAGGTAATATGGGACTTATCAAAGCCGTTGAGAAGTTTGATCATACGAAAGGATTCAAATTTAGTACGTATGCAACATGGTGGATCCGTCAGGCAATTACAAGGGCGATTGCGGATCAGGCTCGTACAATCCGAATCCCTGTACACATGGTTGAGACGATCAACAAACTAATTCGGGTACAGCGTCAATTGCTTCAAGACCTCGGACGCGAACCGTCTCCTGAAGAAATTGGAGAGGAAATGGATTTGACGGCTGAAAAAGTGCGTGAAATCCTAAAAATCGCACAGGAACCGGTCTCGCTTGAAACTCCGATCGGGGAAGAGGACGATTCCCACTTAGGTGATTTCATCGAAGACTCGGAAGCTCAGTCACCATCCGATCACGCCGCCTATGAATTATTGAAAGAACAGTTGGAAGACGTTTTGGACACGTTGACTGACCGCGAGGAAAACGTGTTGCGACTACGTTTCGGTTTGGATGACGGAAGGACAAGAACGTTGGAAGAAGTAGGGAAAGTCTTTGGTGTCACCCGCGAACGGATTCGTCAAATTGAGGCGAAAGCTCTCCGGAAGCTGAGACACCCTTCCCGCAGCAAAAGATTAAAGGACTTCTTAGAATGATTACCCGCATCGGCATGCTTCATGCCGATGCTTTTCACTTTGAAAAGAATAATAATTAGGGGCGACATAGGGATGAATGCTCAGCGAAAGAAGATTATTACGGCTGAAATTAACTATTGGAAACAAAATAAATTGCTACCGGAACATTATTGCGATTTTCTCATAACGCTTTATACACAAGGTGATCATGAACAGGAAATCAGTGCAACCGAAGCAGTCCTCTCAAAAAAGAAAAGGAAGTTGAAAGTGCGCGCCGTCCTCATTCAATCACTATACATACTTATTGCATTCGCGTTGCTCGGTATTTCTCTGAAGTTATGGACGCAATTTTTTGATGGACAGGCGATTCTATTGGTAGGATTCTTAATTGTGAACTGTTTATTATGGCTGTTAGCTGGAAGACTTTTAAAATTGTTTTACTTTACAATATCAGGAGCAGCAGGATTAGTATTAATTGTCATCTTCATCATGAAGACCGTATTCTAGCATGCTTCGAAAGAATGATTGTGGTAATGCCGATATTTTCGGTATAATTAAATTGTAAGCGTTCACAACAAGGGGGTTGAAGAAAATGAATTTTGATTTAACAGATGAGCAACAGATGATCAGGAAGATGATGAGGGAGTTTTCCGATGAAGTTGTTGCACCGGGAGCGATTGAACGGGATCGGACAAAGGAGTTTCCAATCGAGATATTCAAACAGCTTTCTGAAATGGGCATGATGGGGTTGCCTTTCCCTGAGGAGTATGGGGGAGCGGGAGCGGATACGATCAGCTTCGCAATTGTAACTGAAGAGCTGAGCCGTGGCTGTGCTTCCACAGGCATTACATACTCCGCTCATATTTCTCTTGGGGGTGCGCCTCTTTATCTATTCGGAACGGAGGAGCAGAAACGGAAATATTTGACGCCGATATGTACGGGGGAATCATTCGGCGCGTTTGGGCTCACTGAACCGAATGCAGGGTCTGATGCCGGGGGGACGCAGACGACAGCAAGAGAAGAAGGCGATGAATTTGTCATCAATGGCTCAAAAGTATACATTACAAATGCAAGTTATGCTAAACATTTGGCGCTTACAGCAATTACAGGAAACGAAAACGGCAAAAAGGAAATTAGTGCCGTCATCGTGCCGACAGATGCAGAAGGGTTCACGGTTATCGACAACTACGAAAAGATGGGCTTACATGCTTCCAACACTACAGAATTAGTGCTTGACAATGTTAAGGTTCCGAAAGAGAACCTTCTTGGCAAGCGCGGAGACGGTCTTAGACAGTTTCTTGTCACTTTGGACGGCGGAAGGATTGGAATTGGAGCAATGGCTGTAGGGATTGCGCAAGCCGCTTTTGATAGGGCGTTGAAATACTCGAAAGAGAGGAAGCAGTTTGGCAAAACGTTATCTGAATTTCAGGTTACACAATTTAAGTTGGCCGATATGGCAATGAAAATTGAATTAGCTAGAAATATGGTCTACAAGGCGGCATGGTTGAAAGACCAAGGACGCCCCTTCACGAAAGAGGCTGCCATGTGCAAACTGTATGCTTCCGAAATTGCGATGGAAGTCGCGGATGAGGCAATTCAAATTCACGGAGGCTATGGCTATATGAAGGAATATGAAGTTGAACGATATATGAGAGATGCAAAATTGCTCGAAATCGGCGAAGGGACTTCTGAAGTGCAACGCATGGTAATTGCTAGACAAATTGGTTGCTAGTATCAAAAACGAAACTGGGTGCCATAGAAAAGTTTGTCCAAATTGTCACAATCAGCTAAATGTATAGTGATAACTCTTTCAGTTTTCATCAGGATACAGTACAATATGAGATGTGCACTGTATACTTTACAGAATAATTCCTGGTGAAGGAGGGTAATTCGATGAAAAACAATCCTGTAGTGCCTTATATCCTGATTTTTGCGCTAGGATTAGGACTTATTTTCTTCATGTCCTTGTACGGTATCGAGCAGAAAGATGAAATCGCTGCATCGAATGAGGAAGGTAAAACTGAAGAAACAACTGAAGGAGCAGCATCCGAAGATTTTGATCCTGAGGCCTTTGCTCAAGGAAAATGTATCGGCTGTCATGGCGGTGACTTGTCCGGTGGAATGGGACCGAGTCTACATGGTTTGTCAGCATCCAAAGATGAAATCCATGACATCATTAAAAACGGTCAAGGCGGAATGCCTGCATTCGGCGGACAAATCTCCGACGAGCAAATCGACCAATTGTCAGAGTATATCCTATCACTTAAATAAGAACGGGAAGCCATCGGTAGCGTTACCTACACGCACCGGTGGCTTTTTCAATTCTGGAAAAGATGTTGAGAATCCCTTACAATAAGGGTATTGGAAAGGCGGGGATCTATTGAATTCCGAAAAATTATCAAAACGGCTAGCAGCGGTCGCGTCATTTGTAGAACAAGGCGCCACTATCGCTGATATTGGAAGCGACCATGCGTATTTACCTTGCTTTTTAGTGAAGGAAGCTAAAATCTCCAAAGCGATTGCAGGAGAAGTCGTAAAAGGACCGTTTGAGTCGGCAGTAAAAAACGTACAAAAGAAAGGGTTGACGGATGCAATCACCGTCAGACTAGCGAATGGACTGGAAGCTATTCATGAGTGCGATGGAGTAGATACGGTTACGATTGCTGGAATGGGCGGGCCGTTGATCGCATCCATTTTAAGAGATGGGGCTGAAAAGCTGAAAAGTGTCAAACGGATCATCACACAACCGAATATCCATGCAACGTCAATCCGTGAGTGGGCCGTACAAAACGGGTGGAGAATTGTCGACGAACAGATTTTGAAGGAAGATAATAAAATCTATGAAATCATCGTCCTTGAAAAGGGAGATGTGGAGTACGGCGAGTTGGAAATGCTTGTTGGTCCTTATTTGCTCAAACAAAAATCGGATGTTTTCTTTGAAAAATGGAAGCGGGAACTAGATGAATGGGAACGGGTACTGTCATCATTAGAGAATGCCGGAAACACGCTTGAAATCAATGAGAAAAAGGAACAATTACGGAAGAAAATCGAGTTGATAGGAGGGGCTTTGATACATTGAGAAAAGTGAATGGGCACGAAATCATAACCCTTTTTGAACAGTGGTCCCCAAAACGGTTTGCAGAAGATTGGGATCCGGTCGGTTTGCATATTGGTCAGTTGAATCGTCCAGTCGAAAAGGTCATTATCACATTGGATGTTAACGAAGCGGTCGTAGATGAGGCGATAGAAAATGGAGCAAATTTGATTATTGCACATCATCCTCCTATTTTTCGTCCAATGAAACATATTTGGACCGACACACCTCAGGGAAGGCTCATTGAAAAATGCATCAAACATGACATTTCCGTCTATGCCGCACATACAAATCTGGACGTTGCTCCCGGCGGGGTGAATGATCTGCTCGCCTCCCGTCTTGGTCTCAAGGACATCGATGTGTTGGAGCCGACAATCTCCGATCCACTCTATAAATTGGCGGTGTTTTGCCCGGTGAAGCAGGCAGATGAATTACGGGAAGTGTTGGCGCGCTCAGGAGCGGGGGCAATCGGGGATTATGCCGGATGCAGCTTCACTTCTTCGGGTATCGGTCGATTCACGCCTGCTGCTGGCGCCGATCCGTTTATCGGGGAAGTCGGGAAAATGGAAAAGGTTACAGAAGAACGCATTGAAGTCGTGCTTCCTGGTCCACTTAGAACTAAAGTTCTGAAAGCGATGCTGGCAGCTCATCCATATGAAGAGCCTGCTTATGACTTTTTTGTTCTAGATCAACGGACCAAGGAGTTCGGTCTCGGCAGGGTCGGTAAATTAAGTGAGCCTATGGAACTTCATGAGTTCGCCAAGTTTGTCAAAAAGGCTTTGGACGTTCCGGCTGTCAGGATCGTCGGCGACTCTTCAAAGCGCATCCGTAAAATTGCCGTGCTCGGAGGCAGCGGCAGTAAATATATAAGAGCCGCAAAACGAAAGGGAGCAGACGTATTCGTCACTGGAGATATGGACTTTCACAGTGCCCAGGAGGCAGAACTGATGGATCTCGCCATCGTGGATCCAGGCCATCATGTGGAGAAAGTGATGATTGAAGGAGTTGCCCGGTATATGGAACAGGCATGCAGGGAAAAAGGGTACGATGTTTCATTCATCGAATCGGAAATCGACACCGAGCCATTCCGATTCATCTAATAAATAAAGGCTGTTCCGTGTCGGTAAACGACGGCGGAACAGCCCTTTCATTTCTTTTATTCTGTAATCCTGCCAGTAAAAGCCCGATTGGTTTAACTAACACCCATTGGGGAATGCTAGAACTCCCCCAATGAGTGAAGTTTCACTTTACTGCATACGGCTCAATACGCTTGACCGGTTCAGGATTCTTGATTTTTGGCAGAATCCGATCCAATTTGAATTTACGCTCGGGTACGTGAGTCGATGGATCTTCAGGATCGAAGTTTTCCAAGAAAGCGATCACTTCACGGACGATTAACGTCGGAGTAGATGCGCCCGCTGTGACTGCAACCGTTTCAACGCCTTGTAGCCAATCGATATTAATCTCGGAGACATCTGAAATCCTGTAGGAAGGCGTATTTGCAATTTCAACCGACACTTGTGTCAAACGGTTGGAGTTGTTGCTCTTTGGATCTCCTACAACGATCAACAGATCCGCTTCTCCTGCCTGCTCCGCGACAGCTTCTTGCCTTACTTGAGTTGCTAGACAAATTTCCTTGTGCACTTCAATATGAGGGAATTTCTCTTTCAGTGCATCCATGATATGTGCGACATCCCATTGGCTCATCGTCGTCTGATTCGTTACAAGGAGCTTTTCATTGTCAAGCTCGAGTCCATCAACGTCATCAAGCGTCTCGATCAGGTGAACAGCATGAGGTGCTACACCGATAGCCCCTTCAGGTTCAGGATGGTGCCTTTTTCCAATATAAATAATGTCGTAACCTTCTGCAGTCTTTTCTGCAATCAGGTCATGAGTGACAGTGACATCCGGGCATGTCGCATCAATTGATACAAGACCTTTGCGTCGGGCTAATTCCCGGACTTCCGGCGATACGCCGTGGGCAGTGAAAATGACGGTGCCTGTTTCCACTTTCTCGAGGATTTCCAACCGGTTCTCACCATCCAAGGTGATGATGCCATCTTCCTCAAATGCATCTGTGACATGTTTATTATGGACAATCATGCCTAATATATAAATAGGTCTCGGCAAAGTTTTGTCGAGTGCTGCATTTCTCGCTATGACCATTGCATCGACAACCCCGTAACAATAACCGCGCGGGGAAATCTTTTTAACTTTCATTCACTCCACACTCCTCTAAAGGGATCTGTATCCATTATAGCGGAGTCAGGCACACGTTTCAAAATTATAATTTGGGCGGCTGGAAAATCCGTGGATTGGACACGCCGGGTTGTGGGCTTGGTGTGCTCCCCGATGCGGCAGCAGAAGCTGCTGTTCCAGACGCTCCTCCTGCGGACGGAAGTGATTGAAAGCCTTTATATAATTTCCACATCGCGGGCAAGTTCTGGAACATCGGTGCGATCTGCTGGACAAGTGGCGCATATTGTTGGGCGGTATTTAAAAACCTGTTGGCCGTTTGCATGTACATTTCCATTTTAGATGTATTTTGAAACGGACCCGGCATGGATGAGCCATACGGATTTCCCATCGGAGACCCCTGAAAAGGTTGTCTCGGTGTTTGGGTAAAATTCGGCGGTTGCTGTGGGCCGCGGAATGGCTGCCTCATTGCAAACGGCGAGTTTTGCGTGCGAGCGAATGGATAGAAGGATTCATACCTCATGGATAACCCCTTTCATTTGGTCATTGTGAACTTTCACAATCTATACTATGCGAAAATCGCATACTGCGGAACAGAATCATGCTACAATAGGAATACGTTAGGAGGCATATGAATGTCTAAATTCACTGATTATCAATTCAAACCATTCCTTAGGGAGGCTATTGCCCAACTGGGGTTTGAAAACCCGACACCGATACAAAAAGAAATGATTCCATTAATCCTTAAAGGATCCAACGCGATCGGACAAGCCCATACAGGAACAGGCAAGTCACACAGCTTCCTTATTCCGATCCTTGAGCGTTTGGACGAGGAGAAGGAAGAATTGCAAGCGGTCATTACCGCACCGACGAGGGAACTCGCTTTGCAGCTATATGACGAATTGAATAAAATGACCGAAAAAACAAGTATCAGGAGCTCGATTTTAATCGGAGGAACCGATAAGCAACGCTCCATCGACAAGTTGAAATCAAACCCGCATATTATTGTCGGTACGCCAGGAAGGATTCGTGACCTTGCAGAAGAAGGTGCTTTAGCAATCCATACGGCATCCATTTTAGTAATCGATGAAGCAGATTTGGCCTTCGACATGGGGTTCATTGAAGATATCGACAAATTCGCGTCAAAAATGCCGACGGACTTGGAAATGTATGTATTTTCGGCGACGATACCTGAAAAACTGAAGCCTTTCTTGTCTAAATACATGGAAAATCCCACTCACGTTCAGATTGGTAATAAAAAGCCTTTGACGGAAGGGATGAAATACTCGCTCGTTCCGGTCCGAAGCATGGACCGTAGGAAAAAGCTATTGCACATATTGAGTGCAATCAATCCTTATTTAGCGATCGTCTTTACGAACACGAAGCAAAATGCGGATGAGATCGCCGATTACCTAGCTGATCATGGCATTAAGGCGGGTAGGATACATGGTGATCTATCACCTCGGGAACGTACCCGGATGATGAAACAGATCAGGGACCTCGAGTATCAATACATCGTTGCGACAGATCTAGCCGCACGAGGAATTGATATTCCTGGCGTGAGCCACGTCGTCAACTACGAGTTGCCGGATGACTTGGAGTTCTTCATCCACCGAGTGGGAAGGACAGCCCGTGCAGGACTCGAGGGAATCGCTATTACAATGTACGAGCCTTCCGAGGACGACAAAATTGTGCAGATTGAAAAAATGGGCATACCATTTATCCACGAAGACGTTAAACAAGGCGAATGGATTGAGGTCAAGGAGCGCCATGCCCGGAAGAAACGGGTCAAGGAGACGGATGATCTCGATCGAAAAGCGGCCTCGTATGTACGTAAACCTTCTAAGGTCAAGCCTGGATACAAAAAGAAAATGGCTAAAGATATAGAGAAGTTCAAGAAGAGGGAAAGGAGATTGAAACGAAGAAATGAAAAATGATCAACCTTTGCTGTTAGGTTCACATGTATCGATGAGCGGCAAGAAGATGCTGCTAGGTTCAAGTGAAGAGGCGTTAGGATACGGCGCGACGACTTTCATGATTTATACAGGTGCTCCTCAGAATACTCGTAGGAAACCGATTGAAGAACTGAATATCGAAGCGGGACTTTTGCATATGAAAGAGAACGGTCTATCCAATATCGTCGTACATGCCCCTTACATCATCAATATCGGGAATACGACTAAGCCCGAGACGTTCAGGTTAGGTGTCGACTTTCTGCAGCAGGAAATCCAAAGGACCGCAGCTCTCGGGGCAGACCAGATCGTTTTGCACCCGGGGGCTCACGTTGGTGCAGGAGCGGAGAACGGCATCGCTAAAATCATTGAAGGATTGAATGAGGTACTCTCTGAAGATTCGACAGTCCGCATCGCGCTTGAAACGATGGCCGGAAAGGGCAGTGAGTGCGGCAGGAATTTTGATGAAATTGCGAAAATCATAGACGGCGTTAATAACAATGAGCGGCTTTCCGTCTGTTTTGACACTTGCCACGTCCACGATGCAGGATATCACATCGTCAATGACTTCGATGGTGTGTTAAATGAATTTGACAAGATCATCGGAACAGACAGGATTTCAGTCATCCACGTCAATGACAGCAAAAACGAACGTGGGGCGATGAAAGATCGTCATGAGAATATCGGGCATGGATACATCGGTTTTGATGCTCTCAGCTATATCGTGCATCACCCTGAATTCATGTCGATCCCTAAAATTCTTGAAACACCTTTCGTAGGAACCGACGCAAAAAACAAGAAGGCACCTTATCAATATGAAATTGAAATGTTGAAATCGAAAACATTTCAAGCTGAGCAAAGGGAGCTATTATTAGTTTAATTAAAAAATCCCCGCCAATTGGAAACTCCGTTGGCGGGATGTTTTTTTGCGATTAGATCATATCCAAATACTGACGGAACAATTCCTCTCCTTTTTTCTCTCCGACAGCATACTTCACTTTAGCGATGAAGCTTTCCGGAATGCCGGTAAAAAGCCAATGGAATGAGATTTCATCAAGCAAAGGTCGCAACGCTCTAATTTCTTTGACTGATAGATTGATACCATACGACTGAGCCAGCAACTTGGCCTCTTCGTCGCTTTTCTTCTTTATTTCATTCAACATTTGCATGTAATCCAATTTACACCATTCCTTCTCAATTAGTTGTGTCCGACCAACTCTTCCTATATACTCTACTAGTAATCGTAATCGTTCCTGTTTACATGCATTCAACAGAAAGGGATTTTACTATATGACAAATACGATAATTGAATGTTCTAATGTCAATTTTCGATACGAGCACTCTACCGTTCTCGAAGATATATCATTGGAAGTGAAAGAAGGGGAGTTCTGGGCTCTCATCGGTCCGAACGGCTCCGGGAAATCGACGCTGATCAATATTATTTTAGGATTATTGAGAGCAGATCAAGGGACTGTGAAGCTATTTGGCCAAAACGTTGACTCTTTTAAGCAACGGGAGCGCATCGGATATGTCTCGCAGAAATCCAATTCATTTAATTCAGGATTTCCGGCCACTGTTTTGGAAGTCGTGAAAAGTGGTCTCACTCGCAAGGTCGGATTATTTAGAGGCTTTTCAAAGCACGATGAACAAAAAGCTTTGGAAGCATTGCAAATCGTTAAAATGGAGGAATTCGCCTCCCAAAATATTGGTGAATTATCCGGCGGCCAGCAGCAACGTGTATTCATTGCACGGGCATTGGTTGGTGAACCGGATTTATTGATCATGGATGAACCGACCGTCGGAATCGATCAGAAAAATGTCACTTCGTTCTATTCTATGCTCAATGAATTGAACCGTGAACATGGCATCGCAATTCTACTCGTTACACATGAAATCGATCTTGTCACCGAATTGGCAACACATGTTGCTTGCCTGAATCGATCAATCCACTTCCACGGCGTTCAATCCGACTACAAAAAATTGAACGATGCAGACATATCATTATGGTACGGTCACCCTGTGCGGCGCGTCCATCAACAACAGAAAGGGGTATGACCGTGATTAGTGCTTTATTCACATATGAATTTCTTCAAAATGCATTTTACTCCGGGCTGATCATCGGTGTCATAGCACCGTTGCTCGGGCTTTTCATCGTAGTCAGGAGATTGGCGCTCATTGCGGACGCATTAAGCCACGTTGCGTTAGCTGGGATTGCCGGAAGCCTCTATTTGAGCCAGTCCGTGTTATTCTTCTCGGCATTGAACCCTGTTTATTTGGGGATGGCAAGTGCGGTAGGCGGCTCATTGTTGATTGAAAGACTTAGAGGTGCTTATAAGCACTTCGAAGAATTGGCAATTCCGATCATACTTTCCGCTGGAATCGGCTTCGGAGCAATCTTCATATCTTTAGCGAAAGGCTTTGGGTCAGATCTCGTCGGCTATCTATTCGGTTCCGTTTCCGCCGTGAGCCGGCAGGATTTATGGATCATCGTTATCATCGCAATCGTGGTCATTGCATATATACGTTTTTTCTACAAAGAATTGTTTGCCTTGTCATTTGACAAGGAGTACGCAAAAGTTTCAGGCATTAATGGGAAATTCATTCAGATTGTTTTCATGATCATCGTTGCCCTTGTCATCGGCGCATCGATGCGGATTGTCGGAATCCTGCTCGTTTCTTCGTTAATGACAATCCCGGTTGCAGCAGCGATACAGCTTGCCAAAAGTTTTAAAGGAGCAATGATGTACTCAATCATCATCGGTGAGCTGTCGGTCATTATTGGGCTATTTGCCGCATTTCATCTCGACATTGCCCCAGGAGGTACAATAGTCATCACGTCAATCATCATTTTATTGCTCGTCCTTGGTTGGACTAAAATAAAAGGCAAACAGCCTACCCGGAAAGTGAAGGGGGAATTTGCATGACTCTTGACGAAGCATGGCGTATATTACAGGAACATCAATTTAAGAGGACTAAAAATCGGGAGACGATTTTGGAGTTTTTTTCGGACAATGATCGGTATTTGACTGCGATGGAAGTCCGGAATTTCATGGCCGATGATAATCCTGGCATCAGCTTTGATACGATCTATCGCAATTTGACGACTTTTTCGGAGCTTGGCATTTTGGAAGAGACCGAGCTGAATGGAGAGAGGCATTTTAGGATGCAATGTGACCACGGCGTTCATCATCATCATTTCATTTGCACGTCATGCGGCAAGACGCAGAACATTGCATACTGCCCAATGGAATCGATCACGATTAATCTGCCAGGCTACGAAGTCGAAAGCCATAAATTCGAGATTTACGGAAAATGCCCGGTTTGTGTGGGACAATAAAAAAGGAGTAGGGGATTGAACCCTACTCCTTTTTAATTCACTTTTTCTCCAATTGGGAACAGCTTTTTAATCCACTTGTCGGCTTCTTGCCAACTCTTCACTCGTATAACACCTTCCGGAATCGGTTCGCGGTTATATGGAGTGTCAAAGAGAAGAACTGGGATGTTCAATTCTTCATGGATATCAACTGCATTGTCATGCTTATCTTCGAAAAACGCATCGACATTGAACTTTTTCGCAGTTTCGATTTTATGATGGCTGCCGATCAATTCAATATGATCATAAGGGATTTCCTCCCGTTCAAACCAATCGTGCGTACATTCCGCAACATTTGGCCCACGTGCTGAAATATAATACAGCTCGTAATGCTCCCGCCATTCAGAAAGAATCATTTTTGCATATTCCTGGGCAGGTGATGTTTCGTATATTGTCTTTTCCGCTTCACGGTACCATTCAAAGAACTCTTTCTCGTCAACCGGGAAAGCTTTCGTCAAATCGTATTCCGTAATATCATCTAAAATCAGATTGCATCCAAATTGTGCATTGATATGCGGAAGAAGGGAAGTCGGACATGTGACAGTCCCATCAATATCAATACCGAATCGGATTTTCCTCATTCTGAAGCCCCACTTTTCAGAAGCTCTTCTTCTTGTCGTTTTTTCTCAAAATACTCTTCAGCGAGCTTATCAATTTCCATTTTCAGTTCTTCAACCATCGTTTCCTCAGGCACTTTACGGACGGTTTTCCCTTTCATGAAGAGCAACCCTTCACCGCGTGCGCCAGCAATCCCAATATCCGCTTCACGCGCCTCGCCCGGACCATTCACTGCACAGCCCAATACAGCGACTTTCAATGGCGCTTTAATAGTAGAAATATATTCTTCTACTTCATTCGCAATCGAAATCAAGTCGATCTCGATACGGCCGCATGTAGGACATGAAATGAGAGTCGCGGCGTTGGAGGATAGACCAAATATCTTTAACAATTCACGGGCAACCTTTATTTCTTGAGTAGGATCTGCACTCAATGAAACACGGAGTGTATTCCCGATGCCGGCTGATAACAAAGTTCCAAGGCCTGCAGCACTTTTGATGGAACCTGCGAACAATGTACCAGACTCTGTTATTCCGAGATGCAATGGATAATCGAATGCAGCTGCTGCTTTCATATACGCTTCAACAGCCAAGTTAACATCTGAAGCCTTCAATGAAACGATAATATCGTGGAAGTCGAGATCTTCCAATATTTTAATATGGTGCAAAGCGCTCTCTACCATGCCATCTGCTGTCGGATAACCGTACTTTTTAAGAATATGCTTTTCTAGTGAGCCGGCATTTACACCGATTCTGATTGGTATGCCTTTTTCTTTTGCAGCTCTTACAACGGCTTCAACTTTCTCCTGACGGCCAATATTGCCCGGATTGATCCGGATTTTATCTGCACCTTGTTCGATTGCAATTAATGCGAGTTTATAGTCGAAATGGATATCAACGACGAGAGGGATATTAATTCGTTCTTTGATAGCGCCAATTGAATAAGCAGCCCTTTCGTCGGGGCAAGCTACACGGACAATTTGACAGCCCGCTTCCTCAAGACGCAGTATCTCTTCCACTGTAGCATCAACGTCATGTGTTTTTGTTGTTGTCATACTCTGGATGAACAGCTCATCACTGCCGCCAATCGTCAAATTGCCGACTCGCACAGGACGAGTTTTAGATCTGTGTATTATTTCACTCATGGATATATTCTCTCCTTAAAAAAACTCATAACTGATTTCTATTTTAGCAATCATTCGGATGAAAAGACAAGGGACACCGCTTAAAACATCCTTAATTACAATTATCCTGCCCTATATTCGAGAGTGGAAGTTGGATGGAAAGGCCACCGATAAGATCCTGGTTTCGAAGATGGGGATTAAGGGAATAAAATATTGATAATCTTTCAACAAATGTTGTCTCCGAATCCGGATACATCGAAAAAAGGGATTCTATCGTATCGCCTTGGATCGTCGTTACATGTATGGTTTTCAGTGTCGTCTCTGTACAAGGCTGTTCATTCCCGAAAAACGCTGCAAGAGGGATTGTCCCATCCCCCAAGTCGATTCGGATAATATGAAAGGTAAGAAACAGAATTACAGCTACGAATAAAGTGCGCATGAACATTCCCCCTTCCCACACGATATGTGTGGAACTTGGAAAGTATTCACTTGGCTGCTTTTGGATAAAACTTGAGGGCCATAATTAAATAACCGATATGGATTACTGACGAGAAGATGATGCCGGAAGTTTCCCAAATCTGAAAGAAATCCAGAAAAATCGTCAGCAATAAAGGGACGGTTATGGCGATGGCAGCAGTCCGCCAAACAAAACGATATTCCACACGCCTTTTCATCAACTTGCCAATCCATATTCCGATGGCAGCAAAGATGCTAATTCGGACAAAAACGTAGAATGTCGCGATGACAAATTGGAAAATGAAGGCCATCGGATAAATGAGCCCACCAATCGTTTCACTATACTCGTTCAACTCAGGGGAGGCTTCGAACAAGTCTGTATCACCCACTGAGAATCGAGTGAATGAAATTAGTGTCATCAGCAATATGAAAAGGAATGCATATCGGATAACCCGGCCGATTGGAAGCAGCCGGAATGCCGCTAGTTTTTTAGGTTCATGGAACGCTGCCAGAAATAATTGATGGAACTTCAAAGTGGGACCTCCTTTACCTTACTGATAGTCTATCATGTCTCATGATGCGAAGTGCCAATTCCAAATTCGACAGAAGTATGACTTTTTTAGGCTGAATTGTTAAGGGAATGTAAAGATTTGTCCGCCGCTATTTACAATTCGTTAACAAAGTCAACATAATAGGTATGCTAAAAGATAATGCATGATGGAGGTATACAATGTAATGGAAGTGAATTGGCAAGAAGTACTCTTTCAATTTATAGGAGGTCTTGGGATCTTCCTATTCTCCATAAAGTATATGGGTGATGGGTTGCAAAAAGCAGCAGGGGACAGGCTGCGCAGTATATTGGATAGGTTTACGACAAATCCGTTCATGGGTGTCCTCGTCGGAATTATCGTAACCGTGCTTATCCAGTCGAGCTCCGGAACGACTGTCATTACGGTCGGATTGGTCAGTGCCGGCTTCATGACCCTTCGCCAGGCAATCGGTGTCATTATGGGGGCAAATATCGGAACGACGATTACGGCATTCATAATTGGCCTAGATGTAGGTGCATACGCATTGCCGATCATGGCGCTCGGTGCAGTCCTTATTTTCTTCTTTAAAAAGAACTCGATTAAGAACGTGGGAGAAGTAGTCTTCGGCTTCGGAGGTTTATTCTTAGGATTGGAACTGATGAGTGCCGGTATGAAACCGCTTAGGTCACTTTCTGTCTTCCATGATTTCACAGTTTCGATGGCTGACCATCCAGTGCTCGGAGTCGTGGCAGGAACTGTTTTTACACTTATTGTCCAGAGCTCGAGTGCAACTGTTGGGATATTGCAAGGATTGTATGCGGAGAACCTTGTTTCGCTACAAGCAGCTTTACCGATCCTTTTCGGGGATAATATCGGAACGACGATTACAGCAGTTCTGGCGTCGATCGGCGCATCTGTTGCGGCGAGAAGAGCGGCAGCGACACATGTCCTCTTCAACGTTGTCGGTTCAGTCATTTTCTTAATTCTGCTATATCCGTTCACGCTCTATGTCGAATGGATTTCCGAACTACTTGATTTAGAGAGTAAAATGCAGATTGCATTCGCCCACGGTACTTTCAACGTGTTGAATACCGTTATCCAATTTCCTCTAATTGGCGCTTGGGCATTACTTGTGACGAAAGTCATTCCAGGCAAGGACGTTACAATTGAGTATAGACCGAAACATTTGGACCCGAACTTTATCAACCAGTCACCTTCAGTCGCAATTGGACAAGCGAAGGAAGAAATTATTAGGATGGGTGATTTCGCAGTCCAAGGAATGGAAGAAACGTATGAGTATTTGAAGACAAGCAACAAGAGACATGCTGAAACGGCATACCAGATTGAAGATGCCATCAATAACCTAGACAGAAAGATCACGGATTATCTTGTAGATATTTCTGCGGTCAACATTTCACCGGTCGAATCCGCAAGACACGTCATGCTGATGGATACGGTTCGGGATATCGAACGAATCGGGGACCATTTCGAGAACATTATCGAATTGATCGATTTCCGGGAAGTGAATCGTGTGAAATTGACGGAGGATGCGATGGGAGATTTGACGGAAATGTTCACGTTGACAATCGCCACTGTTGATAAGGCTGTCCGTTCACTCGATATGAATGATATTGAATTGGCAAAAGAAGTTGCTGAGCAAGAGGCCTTAATCGATAAGATGGAGCGCAAATTCAGGAAAAACCATATTATCCGTCTGAATGAGGGTCATTGTTCTGCACAAGCGGGAATGGTCTTTGTCGATATCGTCTCTAATCTGGAACGAATCGGTGATCATGCCGTAAACATTGCAGAAGCCATTTTAGGCAAACGTGGGTAATTAGTAAGGACTAAGGAGGGGAATGGTATGGAAATCATTGGTTGGATTGCAGCGATACTCATGTTCATCGTTGCCTTCATCGGATTATTCTATCCAATCATCCCTTCCGTCTTTTTTATCGTGGGCGGATTTCTGTTATATGGATTGTTTGCCTCCTTTGATGAGATGGGTTGGTTATTTTGGGTGATTCAAACGTTATTTGTCATTTTACTGTTTGGTGCTGATACGCTCGCGAATATTGTCGGGGTCAAGAAGTTTGGCGGATCGAAGGCGGGGATGTGGGGAAGCACGATTGGTCTGCTTATAGGTCCTTTCGTCATTCCAGTTGCGGGTATCCTTATCGGACCTTTCCTTGGTGCATTTCTATCAGAGCTCTTAGTGACGAGGACCGGTGTGAAACAGTCATTGAAGACAGGCGTCGGGTCTATCGTGGGCTTCTTCACTTCAATAGCTGCCAAAGGTGCAGTCATGTTGCTGATGATCGGGATTTTCATACTCTATGTTGTCCGATAGTTCATTTAGATTGAATGAACTTCCTAATTTTGATAATGTTTATAGTGTAGGATAAATTATGTATCAATCGAGGAGGAATGGACAAATGGCTTACAAATTACCAGAACTACCATACGCATACGATGCGCTGGAGCCTCACATCGACAAAGAAACGATGAACATCCATCACACGAAACATCACAATACGTATGTGACGAACGTGAATAATGCATTGGAAGGACATGACGACTTGGCTTCCAAGTCCGTCGAAGAGCTCATTTCCAATTTGGATGCTGTTCCTGAAAACATCCGTACGGCTGTCCGCAATAATGGAGGCGGCCATGCGAACCATACGTTCTTCTGGAAAATCCTTTCACCATCTGGTGGTGGAAATCCAACTGGAGCACTCGCTGAAGCAATCGACAACAAGTTCGGCAGCTTTGAAGCATTCAAAGAGGAATTTGCAAAAGCGGCTGCAACTCGCTTCGGTTCAGGATGGGCTTGGCTCGTATCAAATAACGGCGAGCTAGAGATCATGTCAACGCCTAACCAAGATTCCCCATTGATGGAAGGTAAGACTCCAATTCTAGGGCTGGACGTTTGGGAGCATGCATACTACCTAAACTACCAAAACAGACGCCCTGATTACGTTTCTGCATTCTGGAACGTAGTGAACTGGGACGAAGTCGCTAAAAACTTCGGTAAATAATCCATTTTCATGCAACCAGGCATAGATCCTGTTCGTCAGGATATATGCTTCAGAGTGTAGACAAAGTCGTTTTTGGACTTTGTCTACACTCTTTTTAAGGCAAGTAGCAATGGGCAGGAATTTCCTCAGCCGGATTGAAAACGCTTGCCAAGGAAGGCAACCTAAGAGCGCCACGTCCTGTGGCGACGGTTGCATGACTCGCATCCTGCGAGCCCGCGCGAAGTCGAGTGAAGATGCGAATAGAACTAAAGTTCATGAGCGGACGAGCGAATTATAGAAGGCATCCTAAGGGCGCCGCGTCCTATATGTGCCTTAATTTCTGCTAAGTGCGCAGAAATACGGCAAATCGAACCCTTCGCTGTTCGATTGGCAACGGATGCATGACCTACTTCCTGTAGGCCCCAACAACGGATGCGGGCGTTTGTCAACAGGCTGAAGCATATATCCTGTTCGTCAGGATATATGCTTTTTTATTTTAGAATGCTATAATTCAAATTGGACTAATTAAGTAAGGGGACTACATATGAAAAAGCCGATGCGCAAAGTTGATCAAGCGAAAATCCGACAACGGAAACATATTGCATTCAGGATGAACCTTTTATTCTTCTCCATCTTCATCCTGTTTTCCTTGCTCATTTTCAGACTTGGATACTTGCAGATCGTCAAAGGTGAAGATTATACAAGATTATTGGAAAGAACCGAGGAGATCGCGGTTAACACTAGCGTTCCGCGGGGGAGAATCTATGACCGCACTGGAAAGGTACTCGTAGATAATAAACCAATGAATGCTATCACGTATACGAAAACAACTTCAACCACTTCGAAGGAAATGCTGGAAATCGCTGAAGCCCTATCGGAATTGATTCATCAGGATACGAAAAGAGTCACGATCGGCGATAAGCGCGATTTTTGGATTTTATTGAATCCAGATGAAGCGGCTGCCAAAGTGAGCGATAAAGAGTTGAAGGAAATCGGCAAAGACGGCACCGTTTCCAAACATGACATTCAACGTGAAGTGACCAGATTGACGCGTGAAAGGATTACCGATGAGGAACTGAACTCATTCACGGACCATGAGCTTGAAGTGTTGGCCATTTATCGGGAAATGATGTCTGGATATGCCTACTCTCCCCAGATCATTAAGAGCGGAAATGTTACGGAGGAGGAATTCGCTGCCGTATCGGAGCGGTTGAGTGAATTTGAAGGAGTCGATACGACAACAGATTGGGATCGTGTGAAATTCTCGGACAGTACAATTCTGGGTACGATGACGAGCCAAATTGAAGGAATTCCTCGAAGTCATCTTGATTATTATTTGGCAAGGAATTATTCACGCAATGATCGTATTGGACGAAGCTATTTCGAACAATATTATGAAGAGTTATTGAAAGGCCAGAAAACGATCGTTAAAAACGTGAAAGATCGTACGGGCCGCGTCATCGAAACGAAAACAGTCAGGGAAGGGGAGCCTGGCAAGGATCTCGTTTTATCGATGGATAGTGAATTGCAGGAATCATTGGAGGAGCTACTTGCAGAGAAATTGCTCGAGATGAAGAAAGACCCAAGATCCGGATTGTTGGACAGGGCATTCCTCGTCATGATGGATCCAAATAACGGCGAATTGCTTGCCCTCGTTGGTAAACGATTAGCAAAAGATGAGGATTCGGGAAGATGGGAAGTGCGGGATTACGCCTATGGTACATTTACTTCCGCCTATGAAGCCGGTTCCACTGTCAAAGTGGCGACAGTTTTGGCAGGCTATAGTGAAGGCGTCTTATCAGTCGGGGACAAGAAAATCGACGAACCGATCTACATTGGCGGAACGAATCCTAAGCGGTCACTCTTCAACCAGGGCGGACGAGTGATCGTCAATGACATACAAGCGCTTGGCAGGTCTTCCAACGTTTATATGTTTAAGATTGCCATGTCACTCGGTAACGCTGTGTATAGACCACATAAGGCTCTTCCGATTGACATCGCTGGCTTCGATAGATTGCGAAACGCATACGCATCATTCGGTTTAGGGGTGAAGACAGGAATCGATTTGCCTGGTGAGTATTCAGGAGTCACAGGAACGGAAACGATTTCAGGTAAGTTGCTGGACTTTGCGATTGGACAATTCGACACGTATACTCCATTGCAACTCGCTCAATATGTATCGACAGTAGCGAACGGGGGATACAGGGTCGCCCCAAAAGTGTTGAAAGAGATTAGGGAACCGTCCAAGGACGGTGAAACGCTTGGTGCAATGTTGCAGGAAACGGAAGTGAAAGTCCTCAATCGCATCAACAATACTCAAAAAGAGATTGAGCAAGTTAAAAAAGGAATGCAATACACGTATTACGGACCGAATGGGACCGCACCAAACCTATTCAATGGAGCTTCCTATACGGCTGCGGGGAAAACCGGTACTGCTCAATCGTCCTATTACGGGGACGACAGAAGCAAATATGGGATGGCTTCTGTCAACTTGACGCATGTCGGCTTTGCTCCTGCTGAGAACCCTGAAGTAGCTTTCGCGGTTGTCATTCCATACGCTTCGACAGATCGAGGAAATTACCGTACTCAAGGCAGGGCAATGAGCGAAATCGTCAGGACTTCTTTGGATATCTATTTTGATCTGAAGGAGGAGCGGGCACAAATTAACGTTCCTGAAACGACGAATCCAAAAATAGATCGCCGGTTTGAAAAAGACAAAGAAGAGGACGAGGAATGAGAAAAGCTGCCACGACGCTGAAATGAGCGAAGGGCAGCTATTTTCTTATCTGTTTTTCGAATTTGTAATAATTCGCGCGATTGTGTCGAGGTCCATTGTCGTGTCTACTTCGTGCACGCCGATTTGAATACGTCCCGCTAATCCTTTGTCCATCAAGTATTGCTCCAGCTCCTTCGCGTTACCGATTATCCCGGCCCGCTCAAGTTTGTCAGCAACGGTTGACGAAGTCGAACCGGCTTCGATTGTCAGGATTACTTTGGTGACAGATTTTGATGTTGGCACGCTTTCTGGTTTCGATTCCGTCGCATCATCACTAGAATCTTGTCCGTCAGTTTTCTGCGTCTTTGGAGCGGATAGAGTTTGTGCGACAGCCAATTCTTTCTTCACTTTATCCAATTCGTTTTGGAGCTCGTCCAACTGGGATTTATACTGTCGGGCATTTGTCTGCTCCTCGTCGTTGTGCGTAAAATAAAGGATTCCGCCAGCTAGGATGCAACCTATTCCGACTCCCCTTAATATATCTTTTATCATAAGGAGACACCCCGAGAGTTCAACACGTCAATGACTTCCTCATTAGACAAGGACGAGCGTTTTGCTATTTCAGGAATTGAATAACCTTGTGACTTCAAGGACAGGATCTGATTAATGATGATTTCGTGGACCGGTTTTGCCTTTCGCTGCTGTCCATGAGCGACACGTCCAACTCCGATCATCAATTCCTCTTCAACGGCTTTCATGCGCTTTTTCAATTGGTTCGTCTCCTGATGGAGGCTGATCGAAATGTTTTCAATCTCCTCTTCATTTTTACGGGTGGATTTTCCGACGAAGAATGAAAGGATGATGCATAAAAGACCAATACATAGTAAAATCAATTCAATATCCACTATTGAACAACCTCCGGGAATAAATTACTTTGTTCCCATAATATCATATGCATCTTCTGAATGTAATTTGAAACTTTCTGCTTTACATACCGGTGTGATATGATACAATTGAAAAGTCGTATAAATCATGCTCATATTAATTTATATTGCCAATGAGTGGGAGGGACAACAATGCGCGTAAATATTACACTTGCTTGCACAGAATGTGGAGAGCGTAATTATATTACAAAGAAAAACAAGCGTAACAATCCGGAACGTCTTGAAATGAAAAAATATTGCTCACGTGAAAAGAAACAAACTTTGCACCGTGAAACGAAATAATCGCTCATGCCAAAACTCTTCGCGGGTTTTGGTTTTTTATTTCAGAATGGGGGAATACTTGTATGAGTAAATTATCAAAACGAAAACAGATGATAACGATCATGAAAGATATGAATCATTCTGAACATGCAAGTAAATCGACTAGGATTTTGGAACGACTTTATACATGTGATGAATATGCCTCGGCTCAGACGATCGGGGTTACTGTATCACGTTTTCCTGAAGTGGATACTTATCAATTGATTGAATCTGCATGGCGATCAGGGAAGCGGGTGGCCGTGCCGAAATGCATCCCAGGTACGAGGCAGATGGACTTCAGACTCATTACTTCTCTTGAGGACCTTGAAACGGTTTATATGGATTTAAAGGAACCGATTGTCGGCCGAACGACTTCAATTGATAAAGGACAGATTGACCTTCAAATCGTTCCAGGCGTCATATTTTCGAATGAAGGGTACAGGATCGGTTTTGGAGGTGGGTACTACGACCGCTATTTGACTGACTATAATGGCGACCGTGTGTCCTTGGCGTTTGACAACCAGATTTCTCAAGAAGTGCCCATTGAAAAACATGATATTCCAGTGAATAAGATTATTACTGAATTTCGAGTGATACAATGCCGGATATTACGTGATGCGAAATGACTGATTTCTTCGATGTTCTGCAACTTCTTAAACGTTTCGGCATTTTTATATATACAGGGGAACAAAAAACAGATATCGAAATGATGATGTCTGAAGTGAAAGAGCTTTACGATAATGGCTTGATTATGAAAGAGGATTACATGCCAGCACTGTTAATATTGAAAAAGGAATTGAGGAAGAGGTCCGAATAAAACCCATCCCAGAACAATTCCCTTCCGATTTTTTAGTTAAAAATGAAACTTTTTTATGTCTCGTTCGTCTATTATATGTAGTGCATGTACAAATGATAGGGTAAACTTATAAATAGAGGCTTCAACATGAAAGGAAGATTAAGAATGAAAAGAGTAACTTGGCCCAAGCATTCCGTACTCGTCATTGCAATTATTGCAACATGGCTAACAACGTATGTGGGCTATATCACTAGCTTTAATATGAAGATCGATAATGTGATGCAGGAATTCATTCTGTTCATGAACCCACTCAGTTTTCTATTATTCATATACGGTTTGGCCTTATTCATGAAGAGTGCAAAACGGCGCAACATCTATATATTTTCAATCAGTTTGATAACGTCAATTATCATGTTCAGTAACGCAGTATTTTATCGATTTTTTAATGATTTCATCACTTTGCCGGTATTATTCCAGACGAGCAATTTCGGCGATTTATCGTCTTCCATCGGAGCGAACGTGCATCCGTGGGACATATTCTTTTTCACTGATGTAATCATTATTGCATTGGCTATGAAATTCATCCCTGCATCTGAAAGTGCCCTTAGCCATAGAAGCATTGGACGCAAGCTCTATTTCGTAGTGGCTGCAACGGTGCTCATGGTCAACTTGGGATTAGCGGAAGCTCAAAGGCCGCAGTTGTTGACCCGTAGCTTCGACAGAGAATTGCTCGTTAAAAATATTGGGACATACAATTATCACATTTATGACATGTTCATCCAATCGAAAACACATGCACAACGTGCGCTAGCCGATGGCAGTGAACTGACTGAGGTGGCAAACTATATTAACGCAAATTATGCAGAACCCGATCCTAAAATGTTCGGTGTTGCCGAAGGACGCAATGTGATTTTTGTTTCACTGGAATCTCTGCAAAACTTCGTCATCAACAATGAGATGAATGGATTTGAAATTACGCCATTCCTTAACGAACTGACGAAGGACCCGGACACGTTCTATTTCAACAATTTCTATCATCAAACGGGGTTAGGGAAAACTTCCGACTCGGAGTTTATTGTTGAAAACTCGTTATATGGCCGTAATGGAGGTGCTGTCTTTTTCACGAACAGCGGGAATACGTTCAACTCCATGTCCGAAAGACTAGGTGAAAATGGTTACTTTACGAGTGTCATGCATGCTAATAACCGGAGTTTCTGGAACCGGGACATCATGTACCAAGCATTAGGCATCCAAAAATTTTATGATGTCGAAAGCTATGAGATCGGAGAAGGGCAAGCGGTCAATTGGGGAATGAAAGATATTCCGTTTTTTGAACAGTCCGTGGAAATCATGAAGACAATGCCCCAACCGTTTTCAACTAGAATGATCACATTGACGAACCACCATCCCTTTGATTTGGACGAAGAAGATATGATTATTCCACCGTACGATTCCAATTCAAAAACATTGAATAAATACTTCCAAGCAGTCCGCTATATGGATGAGGCTGTAAAAATCTTCTTCGAAGACTTAAAGAAAAGCGGATTATATGACAATTCCATAATTGTTATGTACGGTGACCATTATGGAATTTCGGAAAATCATAATAAGGCAATGGGCATGTACATGGATAAGGAAATTACTCCATTTGATAATGTTGAATTGCAAAAAGTACCAATGTTCATCCACATACCTGGTTATGGTAAAGGAAAAACAATTGATGAGCTCTCCGGTCAATTGGATGTGAGACCGACAGTACTGCATTTGCTCGGCATCGAGACGAAAGAAGACATGCAGATGGGTGCGGACATATTCTCACCAGATCATGAGCCGTTTGTCATCTTCAGAGACGGGCGCTTAGTGACAGAGGATTATATTTACGCCCATGAAGTTTGTTATGATATCAAGACAGGGGAAGCAATCGACGGTGAAGCGTGTGGTCCTTATATCGATCGCGCCAACACTGAACTTGGCTACTCCGACTTGATTATTAATGGAGACTTACTCAGGTTTACGGATACGGAAGAGAAATAAGCCGAAATCGGCGATAACGACTAAATTCTGCACGGGTTCGTTTACCGTGCAGATATTTTTTTGAATAAGACGGAAGGAGAGGGTGGCATAATGAAAAAAACGGTATGTTTAATTGCGATGATCATCTTTGTTCTATATGGCTGTGCAGAGCAGAAGAATCCGCCGTCTGTGCAACCTAATATGGAAGAACCATCCGATATTGCAGAAGAGCCGTTTGAGCCGCCTTCTCCTCATGTTTTTAAAGCGGACCCTTCCAAGTTTCATTTCATAGCAGATTGGCTGAATGATTCTAAAATCCTGTATGTTGAGAAAAACGACGGTTTCTACACAGTGAACTATTTTGACATTGAAACGGGGGAATCCGGACAGGTTTATGAGGATGAATCGTTCATTATCGATGTCCTCGTCCATCCTTCCCGCGATTATTTATTAATACATACAAGTGAACATCCTACGTCCGCGGCCATAAAGATTGTTGGAATGGATGGAGCGGTGCAGCATCAGGTGGAAATCGATTCGACTGAGCTGGGTATTGAGTGGAATAGTACAAACCCAAAAAAGATACTGTTCACTGCCTTCCATGAAGACTGGTCCTATGACCTTTTCATGTTTGATGGCAATGATGATAGTTTATCCATTGTTGAATTGGACGATCCCTTTCCAAAATGGGCAGGAGAGAATAGAATTATGACCGTCTCGTTCCGGGGGCATCCACTCGATGGAGGAGATATCGAGATATTGCACTTGGAGGAGGGGGAGATAGAGACGACTGAAATTGGGAATGCGATTTACTTTGATTTGTTTGAGGATTCTATCATGTCCGTACAGTCCATCGATGCAGGGGCTTTCGCATATACAATTAGAAGGCTTGATGGAACAGTTGTTTTTGGGTGGACGTTGCCAGCTGTCAGCAATTATTCAGAGTGGATCGTGCCGCCGATTGAATGGGTTGATGAAAAGCGTCTAATTGTCAAAGGGGCAGAAAAAAGCGGTCAACTGGATGAGATGGAATCCGGATTTAATTTGTATATTTTTGAAGAAGGCAATTCAGAGTTGATTATGAAAGGGTTAGATGCAGGTCCGATTAAATGCTCTCCGTTGGGAAAATATTGTTTAAGCGGATATTCATTAGATGAGTTGATTGACGTGGTTGCGAAGGAAAAACATAAGTGGATTAAATTTGATAACTAAAAAAAACATCCTCTGCATTTTTTGCAGGGGATGTTTTTCTTAACAAATACTGATTAATGCAAAGGTGTAGGATATCCTTGGAAGACAATCGTTGCGATTGTAAAACCGCCGAAGATGACAGCAGCTCCAAGATTGAACAAAATGCTCAGCACATTACGTTCTTTGAAAGCTTGTACAGTACCAATGACAGCAAAGATCGCAACGAGTCCGAAAATTACCATTAAGATGTTCATGCGGAAGACACTCCTTTCAATAGAGAAAAAATGAATGCCAATTTAGCAATAGTCCTCTTCTATTGTACTGTTTACCACAAATTTTGTCGAGGTATATAAATGACGAATGTTTGAAATTCGGTCGGAAGTTCATTACTATCATGTATAGGAGGTGTGAATGATGCTAGAAATACGTACATATCCATTAGGTCCAATTCAAACGAATTGTTATTTGATTTACAATCATGAAGAGGAATGTTTAGTGATTGATCCCGGAGAAGAAGGGGATCGCATTATTGCCGAAATCGAAAGAACGAATAGCAAACCGCTTGCGATCCTATTGACGCACGCCCATTTCGATCATATCGGAGCAGTGGATCGGGTGAGGAATCATTTTGATATACCAGTCCATATTCACAAGGCTGAGCAGGAGTGGCTTGGCAACCCGGATTTCAACGGTTCTTCGAGATATCCCGGCCTGCCTCTTGTGAAAAATCAGGCTGCGGATCATTTCCTTGAGGAAGGTGAATTGCAGATTGGTTCCTTCCAATTGGAAGTCCGCCATACGCCGGGTCATTCTCCTGGGAGCGTCTCTTTTATTTTCAATGATGCGCATATGGCAGTTGTTGGTGATACGCTTTTTAAAGGTAGCATTGGCAGAACAGATCTCCCGGGAGGCGATATGCAGACGTTGCTTCAGTCCATCCATGATAAACTGTTGAGCTTGGATGACGAGTTTATTGTTTATCCTGGCCATGGCCCTTCGACAACCCCTTGGGAGGAAAAAGATACGAATCCGTTTTTGAACGGCTTCTCCTAAAAAGAAAAAACAGCCGATTGGCTGTTTTTTCTTTGGACGATTAGTGTCCTGAACCTGGTACGTGAATGAATGTCGCATAATAGCTGAATCCTACCATGAAAATCATAAGGTAAGCTCCAAACATGTACATATACATACGCTCTGTAAGATTCAAATATCCAAGCAACAGGAAGAAAATAGTGCTCGCGATCATGATAACGGAAGCTGTCATCATGTCACCGACGAAAAACATTACAGCGAAAATGCCAGTCCAAAAACCGCATAGCTTAAACATGTTATCCATAAGTGCGTCCCTCCTTAACGTAAAACAATACAAAGATCTCTTCTTCATTATAATGGATAGCAACTTGAAAAGTAAACTCCAATCAAGTCGACATTGTGACAAATGAAAGGAGAGATAGTAGATCATTCCAGTGCAAAAATCATTTTTGTCGTGAAAACAGCATTCAAAAATCGAGTTTAAGGCGAAAACGGCACTTGAAAATTGAATTTACGAAGAAGTATTCCTTTTTCGATTTGTTCCACGTATACTCGATGTAAAGTGAAAAGCGGTCTTTCACTTTTATCATGATTCAGCAGGGATTCCAGCCGAATCAATACGTAGTTGATTGAAAGAGGGGTGTTCAATGGATAACCGTGACAATCTCGTTGAGAAAAAGTGTTTTGACTTATTGGAACGGGCAATTGCCAATGAGGCAACAGACATCCATCTCGTTCCGTTGAACGATCGTTATGATATTTGCTTCAAAAAGAATTCAAGACTGGAGCGGTCCGGCACCTATCCCCCACATTTAGCCGCCCGTATGATCTCCTTTTTCAAATTCCTCTCCTCGTTAGATATCAGTGATAAACGAAAACCACAAAGCGGTTCATTTCATAAGAAGATGCAGAATGAAAACTATTCGTTCCGTGTATCGACCATTCCCTCAATCCGAATGAAAGAAAGTGTAGTCATCCGTATTCAAAGGCATGATCAAATCGTCCCTCTAAATGCACTCTGCATCGATCCCGTTTGGGAAAAGAAGCTCCGGCGCGCTGTTGAAGAGCGGCAGGGGCTTGTCCTTTTGACTGGTCCGACAGGAAGTGGGAAGACGACGACAATCTACTCCCTAACTGCCCATTGTGTCAATCATCTTGATAGGCATGTAATTTCACTAGAAGATCCGGTCGAAAACAATCATTCACATCTTCTCCAAATACAAGTGAATGAAAGAGCCGGAATGACTTATGCAGCCGGATTGAAAGCGATACTGAGGCATTCCCCTGACGTTATCATGATTGGTGAAATAAGGGATGCAGAAACTGCTAGAACCGCTGTGGCGGCAGCGTTGACGGGGCATCTTGTATTGACGACGGTCCATTCCAAGGATCCGGAGGGTTGTTTTTACCGAATGATGGATTTTGGAATTACGGCGGAAGAATTGAGGCAAACGGTAGTTTGCATATCATCGCAACGGCTCATTCAGAAACAAGATGGCGGGGTTGGAGCTGTATTTGAAATTGTCCAAGGCGAATTGTTAGAAGCGATTGCAGATGGAATCATTTCAGGCAAGCGCGTATCTGTGCCGGAAGATATGGCAATTGAAGCTATCATGAAAAAATACAGCATGAAAAAAGGGATTTTCCATGGTTAGTGTTAGTATGGGACGGGCTTCATTTAGGCACTCTGTGCAATGCATTGAAAACCGTCCGGCTTTTTTGGGAAGGCTCGCTGTCCTTATGCAGGAAGGGTACACATTCCACGATGGAATGGTACTGCTTTTGCCTCATCATTCCAAACAATACAATGAACTGATCGAGCAAGTGGAAAATGATTTGAAGGCGGGACTTGGGGTTACGGATATTCTCAGTAGGCTTGGGTTTTCATCTACTATACTATTGCCGATCGTCATCGCGGAACTGGATGGAAGATTGCCGGTTGCATTAAAAGGAATTGCGGAAAGAATGAAGCAATCGGAAGAAAGGAAGAGAAAGCTGCGAAATCTTCTACTCTATCCATTCATTCTTTTCTCTTTTCTGGCTATCTTTTTAGTAGTCTTTAGAAGCTATTTCCTTCCCAACTTAGAAGCGATGGCGGTAGCAAGGAATGAAGAGGCGACAGGTATCGTTTCTTTGCTTCCTCTACTCGTCTCGAGATTACCGGACGCATTGATCGCTTGCGGTGCAATCCTCATTATAAGTGTTGGAATTGGTGCCGTGTTTTATCGCAAAATGCCACCGTCGAGAAAAATCAGCTTCGTCATGTCGATTCCTTTCATCGGTTCTTTTTTCTCGAAAGTGATAACGAGGGACTTTTCAGGCGAAATCGGCAGTCTCCTTCAATCGGGACTACCCATGCAAGACGCACTTGAAGTGTTAGTAGAACAAAAGGTGAATCCGATCCTGAGTGAAGTCGCAATGACAATTAAAGGACATGTCATCTATGGGGAAAATTTCGACACAGCAATCGAGTTGACGGATGGTCTGCGTAAGGAGTTATGCACATATGCCAAACACGGTTCCGACACAGGACATTTGGCAAAGGAGCTTCAACTATTTAGTGAAAATCTCCACGATATGATCGAAGAGGAGCTGGGGAAGTGGCTTGCGTTGTTGCAACCTGCTCTGTTCGCAATATTGGCCATTTGCATATTGGCCGCCTACCTGGCATTGTTACTGCCGGTGTACAGTATGTTTGATAATTTATAGGGAGGGAGTAAGTTTTGAAAATGGTAAAGGAAGAGGACGGCTTCACGCTCATTGAAATGATGATCGTTTTACTCATCATCTCTGTCTTAGTGTTGATAGCGATACCGAATGTGACAAAACATTCGAAGTCGATTGATGACAAAGGGTGCGAAGCATTTGTGCGAATGGCTCAAGGGCAGGTTGAAGCATATAAAATGGAAAAACACAAAATCCCTTCAGTAGATGAGTTGATAGAAGAAGACTATTTACCGAAAGGGGCAAAGTGTCCGGATGGAACTGATATTTCAATTGAAAATGGAATGGTGATAGCACTCAACAAAGATGGTACGTCGTTGGATGATGAAGACAACTAACGAAAACGGCTTTACATTTCTGGAGATGCTCTTAGTTTTGAGTGTTGTCGCCATTCTGACAGCTGTCATCCTGCCTATCGGCGATCGCTGGATAACAAAACAGAGCGAGGAAGAAGCGTTGTACACATTCATCGCTACGATTCATCATGCACAAGCGTATGCAATGGCAAATGAAACGTACACGGCAATCCGATTCCGGAATTCCGGGAAATCCTATAGTTTGTTTGCGCCTAGTTCGGTGACGTATTCTACTATCGACTTTCCTGATAGTATGCACTGGTTAAGTGGCGGCAATAGAATCAGCTCAGTCGAGTTTCATCCGAATGGCCATATTATTCATCCGGGTACGATCATTTTGCGTACATCGACAGGGGACAAGCGGTTAACATTGCAGCTGCAGCATGGGAGGGTGCTTGTCTATGATTAATGAAAAAGGATATTCTTGGCCGGAAGCGATGTTATCACTTGTAGTAATTACGGTCATTTTCGGGACGTTATTGCCGCTTTATTCCCATCTGTCGGAGCATCTGGAAGTAAAGAAAATGGCTATGCATGCAGCAGAATCCGCCTATCACGGGGCCATTCTCTATCATGCCTACGGAATGACGACGGGGACAAATAGGATAGAGAAGTCTATGTACCATTGGTCGGTTGAAAGTGTAGGCGTCTGTGTAACCTATCATTACATAGAAAGGGAATTTGTGAAATGCATAGAGTTCTGAAATGCTGCAATGAGTCAGGATACTCTCTTCTTGAAGCTTTGTTTCAACTACTAATTATGGGCATATTTCTACATTTTGCTGTCCTATTCTACTATTGGAAGCAGCCGATCGAGCGACAATTGGAAGATTACTACGCGACTGAATGGGAACTGTTTGCAATTGATCTGCAAGCATTGTTAGTTGATGTGGAAGATTTCAATGTCCTAATGGGAAACAGGTCAATCTTATTCACGAATGATAGAGGAACGATTGAAGTTGGCCAAAGTAACTATGTCATTCGCAAATTGACCAATTTCAAAGGTTATATCCCACTTTTCACTAATGTCTCGGATGTAATTTTCACACATGAAGGACATGAGTTGAACGTTGAAGTGACAATGCTTGACGGAAGGAAGCGGGAGAGGAGATTTGCAATTGGTATTCGCCAGGAATGAGGAAGGAACCATTTTAGCCGCTTCGTTAATTTTACTATTTGTCGTCAGCCTCTTTCTTTTTACTATCGTTTCATGGCATAGTAATCTATACAGAACATTCGATTCAATAGAAATCTATTATGAGAAAGAAACAACAAAGTTGATGAGGCAAGGCGGTTAAAGATATGAAGAGAGTATATTTGGTCGGTTTCATGGGAAGCGGGAAAAGTGCAATCGGGAAGAGGCTCGGGACGTTGCTGAATTTACCTTTTTACGATATGGACACGGAAATTGCCAATCAGACAGGCATGACGATCCCTCAAATTTTCGAGACGTATGGCGAGGAAGGGTTCAGGGAGATGGAAACGGAGTTCCTGCGCAATTTCCATGATGAATATTGTATAATCGCAACCGGCGGCGGTGTGGCAATGCGGGAGGAAAACAGGAAGATTATGAGAAGGACAGGACTTGTCTTTTACTTAAACTCCACTTTTCGTGATATATGGCGCAGGATTTCCACTGATAGAAACAGGCCGATCGTACAACAGTCATCTAGATATGAATTGGAAAAGCTCTTTCACAACAGGAAGCCGTTTTATTTGCAAAGTGCCCATTTCAAAGTCGAAACAACAAATAGGACATTAAATGAAATTACGCAGTATATTGCTTCTCAGATTATTAGATTGAAAAACGGCTAATGAATGCATCTGAAATGTTTGATGATTAAAACACGAACATTAATTTACTTTATCTTGTTTTTGTTCGCGTATATAATAAAATATGAAAAAGGATTGCGCTTGCAAAAATGAAATGTTAAGATATAAGGCGAAAGGACAGTTATTCGTCTGAATTTTAATCATTTTATCTTTAATTGCATATGGCGGATGATTGAATGGGGAGAGCACGCATTAGGCGTCGCCGAAGGAGCAAGTAACGCAAGTTATGAATCTCTCAGGTAAAAAGACTCATTCATGACGCGTCTCTGGAGAGTGCCGATATTTTTCGGCCACCAAAGAGGAAAGCCGCAAGGTCAAACTTTCAGGTACACGGACAGAGGTTCTCTTAATTTAAGGGGACTTCTGTCTTTTTTTATCAATTCATTTCAAGGGGGATATGGCTTTGACAGAAACTTTGAAACGTACCGCTCTCTTTAATAGTTATCAAGAGTACGGTGGAAAGACGATTGATTTCGGAGGTTGGGAATTGCCTGTTCAGTTCTCAGGCATTAAAGCTGAACATGAAGCCGTACGTACGAAAGCTGGCCTATTTGACGTTTCGCATATGGGTGAAGTTTTTGTTTCAGGCGAGGATGCACTTTCCTTCCTGCAAGGATTAGTAACAAATGATGTATCCAAATTGAAGGACGGCCAAGCGCAATATACTGCAATGTGTTACGAGAATGGCGGAACAGTGGATGATCTGCTCATCTACAAAAGAAAAGAAAATGATTACTTGCTCGTTGTGAACGCTTCAAACATTGAAAAGGATGTTCAGTGGATGAAGCAGCATGCAACTGGGAACGTAGTCATCGAAGATCGGTCGGACGAGTATGGCCTGCTTGCATTACAAGGCCCAAAAGCGCAAGAAGTATTGCAGAAATTGACTTCAGAACCATTGGATGAAATCAAGTTCTTCCGTTTCAAAGAAGATGTCGATGTCGCTGGACACAATGTTCTCATTTCCCGGACAGGGTATACCGGTGAAGATGGTTTCGAGATCTATGGATCGCCAGAATCGATGGTCGCTCTTTGGCCTGCGATTTTAAAAGCTGGAGAAGAGGAGGGGGTTGTGCCTGCAGGTTTAGGCGCTCGTGATACGCTCCGATTCGAAGCGGGTCTGCCGCTTTATGGCCAAGAATTGTCGAAAGATATTTCGCCTCTTGAAGCAGGCTTGGGATTTGTTGTCAGGTTGAATAAAGAAGCGGATTTCATAGGCAAAGAAGTGCTCGCTGCACAGAAAGAGAATGGCGTGCCAAGGAAGCTTGTCGGTCTTGAAATGATTGATAAAGGAATTCCGCGGACCGGCTATAAAGTGTTTATTGGTGAGAAGGAAATCGGGGAAGTCACTACTGGAACACAATCGCCTACATTGAAAAAGAATATTGGATTCGCCCTTCTTGCAACGGAACATACTGACGAAGGAACTGAAGTGGAAGTAGAAGTGCGTAGCAAACGATTGAAAGCAGTATTGATTGCTACACCTTTCTACAAACGATAAATGAATGAAGAGGAGACATGTTGATATGAAGCATCGTTATATTCCTATGACGGAAACGGATCGTAAAGAAATGCTATCGGCAATCGGAATTGCGACGGTTGATGAGCTATTTGATGATATTCCTGAAAAGGTTCGCTTTAAAGGCGAGTTGAATATTAAGGAAGCCAAATCCGAATCGGCATTGATGAAAGAGCTTGCGCAGCTTGCAGCGAAAAACGCGGATGCACGCACATATGCATCTTTCCTCGGAGCAGGCGTGTATGATCACTATAAGCCGGTCATCGTCGATCATGTCATCTCGCGTTCTGAATTCTATACAGCTTATACACCGTACCAACCTGAAATCTCACAAGGGGAACTGCAAGCCATCTTCGAATTCCAAACAATGATTTGTGAATTGACAGGAATGGACATTGCCAACTCATCAATGTATGACGGTGGTACTTCACTGGCGGAAGCTGGAACGATGGCGGCAGGACATACACGCCGCACGAAAATCCTCGTTTCCGAAACGGTCCATCCTGAAGCGCGGGATGTAGTGGCATCCTATGCGGCAGGTCAATTTATCGATGTTGTCACAATTCCTCATAAAGATGGTGTAACGGATGTGGAATTGCTTGAGGAGTTGCTCGATGATAATACAGCAGCAGTTCTCGTCCAGTACCCGAACTTCTTCGGCCAGGTAGAAGACATCCAAAAAATTGGGGACATTACTCATGACAAAGGCGGCTTGTTAGTCGTATCGGCGAATCCGCTAGCACTAGGTGTATTGATGCCACCAGGCAAATTGGGCGCGGATATTACAGTTGGTGATGCGCAGCCGTTCGGCATATCCGAACAATTCGGTGGTCCGCATTGCGGATACTTTGCAACTACAAAAAAATTGATGAGGAAAATGCCTGGAAGATTGGTAGGGGAAACTACTGACAGCGAAGGCAGACGCGGATATGTACTGACACTTCAAGCACGTGAACAACATATCCGACGTGACAAAGCGACATCCAATATTTGTTCGAACCAAGCATTGAATGCTCTTGCAGCTTCAGTTGCAATGACCGCCTTAGGAAAAGCTGGTGCAAAGGAAATCGCATACCAAAACATAGCAAAAACGGCATATGCGAAAAGTGCGTTTGAGAAAGCTGGCTTTGAAGTGAAATATGGCGGAGCTCATTTCAATGAAATTGTCGTGGCACTTCAGAAGCCGGTTAAAGAAGTGAATGCGAAGCTTCTTGAAAAAGGAATAATCGGCGGATATGATCTTGGATTGACGTACCCTGAGCTTTCCAACCATGTATTGATTGCCGTCACGGAACAGCGTACGAAAGAAGAAATCGATGCACTTGTGCAGGAAATGGAGGCCCTTCATGCATAAAGATAACCAACCGCTCATTTTCGAAATTACAAAAGCAGGCCGGATCGGCTATAGCTTGCCAGAGCTAGATGTACCTGAAATCGATCTTTCAAGCCATTTGCCGGAAGGCCTTCTTAGAGAGGAATCTCCTGAGCTTCCAGAAGTTTCTGAGCTTGATATTATGCGTCATTATACAGCATTGTCCAACCGTAACCACGGGGTAGACACCGGCTTTTATCCACTTGGATCTTGTACGATGAAGTATAATCCAAAAATCAATGAGGCGGTGGCAAGATTCCCTGGGTTTGCGAACATTCACCCGTTGCAGGATGAATCGACTGTTCAAGGTGCAATGGAAATGATGTATGACCTACAGGAACACCTTGAAGAAATTACCGGAATGGATGAAGTGACGCTTCAACCAGCTGCGGGTGCGCATGGTGAATGGACTGCTCTTATGATGATCCGTGCATTCCACGAAGCAAACGGGGAATCTCATCGTACGAAAGTGCTTGTACCGGATTCCGCGCATGGTACAAACCCTGCTTCCGCTACAGTCGCAGGTTTTGACACAGTAACAGTCAAGTCAAATGAATACGGACTTGTCGATATTGATGATTTGAAATCGAAGGTCGGCTCGGATACGGCGGCCCTTATGCTTACGAACCCGAATACACTTGGCCTCTTCGAGGAAGATATCCTTCAGATGGCTGAAATTGTACACGGTGTAGGCGGAAAATTATATTATGATGGTGCAAACTTAAATGCCGTCATGGCCAAAGCTCGTCCAGGGGACATGGGCTTTGATGCGGTGCACTTGAACTTGCATAAGACATTTACAGGCCCTCACGGCGGCGGCGGCCCAGGATCTGGTCCTGTCGGTGTAACGAAGGAATTGGCACCATTCTTGCCAAAACCGATTCTTGTAAAAGAGAATGACCGTTATACATTCGAATACAACGTTCCTCAATCAATTGGACGCGTCAAACCATTCTATGGCAACTTTGGCATCTATTTGCGTGCGTACACATATATCCGCTCAATGGGTCCAGATGGCTTGAAAGCTGTCACGGAGAACGCGGTATTGAATGCAAACTATATGATGCGCAAACTGGAGCCTTATTTCGACCTGCCTTACAAGCAGCACTGTAAGCATGAGTTCGTATTATCAGGCCGTCGCCAGAAGAAATTGGGCGTCCGTACATTGGATGTGGCGAAACGGCTGCTCGACTTCGGATTCCATCCACCTACAATCTACTTCCCGTTGAATGTAGAAGAGGCAATCATGATTGAGCCTACCGAAACGGAATCGAAGGAGACGCTTGATTCATTCATCGACGTTATGATCCAAATTGCGAAGGAAGCCGAAGAGAATCCTGAAATCGTACAGGAAGCGCCTCATACGACGGTTATCAACCGCCTTGATGAAACGAAAGCGGCACGTCAACCGGTGTTGAGGTATACAAAAAAAGAAGAAGAGCCTGTGCATGCTTGATATGAAATAAAGAAAGGAGAGGCCCTGTAACCGGGTCTCTCCTTTGTCTATTCGGACGATTATTTACTTTTCACTTTGCCTGTCCATGTTCGGAATCCGCCTTGCAATTGATAGAGTTGGGTATAGTCCCTTTTCTTCAAGAACATAGCAGCTCGTGAGCTCTTCCCGCCGTTCTGATCATAAAGATAGACCGGCTTGTCCGGACGTATTTCTTTAAAGCGTTGACGGAACTGTGAATACGGGATGTTGCGGGCGCCTAAAATATGACCCGCCTCAAATTCCTTCGGTTCACGCACATCGATCAATTGCGCTTTTCGGTATCCTTCGATGAATTGCTCCTGTGTTAAATTTGTAACTGCTTTTTTGACACGAAACATCATAATGACGAAATACAAAATGATGGCGAGTATAACTGCTCCAAGAATATAATAATCCACAACCGATTTTCCCCTTTCTTTCTATAGTTCCATTATAAAGAATGAGTAGCACTTGTTCAATGGGAATGATAAAATGATATGCATTGCGGGTAAGGGGGTAAGTGATTTGGAAAAGACGGTTTGGAGTTTTCTTAATTCAGGAAAATGTTCTCCATCATACAATATGGCGCTAGATGAAGCGCTTTTGGAATGGCATAGCAGGGGAGAAATCGGTCCCGTGCTTCGTTTTTATGAATGGGAGCCGGCTACTTTGTCGATCGGCTATTTTCAAAGGGTCGAAAAGGAAATCGATTTGGAAGCGGTCGAAAAGCACGGACTCGGTTTTGTACGTCGACCGACCGGTGGAAGAGGCGTCCTGCACGAGCATGAACTTACATATAGCGTTATCGTAACAGAAGAATACCCTGGTATGCCGGAAACCGTCACAGAGGCGTATCGGGTCATTTCGGGCGGTCTTTTGGAAGGCTTCCGCAACCTCGGTCTGCATGCCGAATTTTCATTGCCCGTGTCGAAAGAACAGAACGATAACTTGAAAAGACCGAAAAGCGCTGTTTGTTTCGATGCGCCAAGCTGGTATGAACTCGTCGTCGAAGGGAAAAAGGTGGCGGGGAGCGCTCAAACCCGGCAGAAGGGTGTAATTTTACAGCATGGCGCAATTCTTTTAGGTCTGGATGAGGACAAACTGGTATCCTTGTTCAAATTCGATTCCGAGGAAAGTCGGGAGCGGATGCGTCGTAGCCTGCCTGAAAAAGCGGTCGCCATCGATCGATTGACCAATCGTTCCATCTCCGTGGAGGAATGTGTTGTGGCTTTTGCAAAAGGCTTTGAAACAGCATTGGATATCGTTCTTCAACCGATGGAACTTACTGAAGAGCAACTCCTTTTTGTACAAGAGATTGAACAGAAAAAATATGCGAATAAAGACTGGACGTTTAGAAAATGAGACTGGAACTTTCGGATTATTTTTCGCGTTAAACCGCATAATATCAACTTCGGTTTTTTTGGTTCAAAATCTTATCATTGATACGGGTTTCAATATGTAGTAGATTAGGGAATAGAAACAACACAACATGTTGTGTTGATAAAAATATACCAGAAGGAGGATGCGTTAATGGTAATTGTTTCAAAGCATCAGGAACCAATTCTGGACAAGGCGCGGTTGAATGCGGATATTGCCGAATTCCCGCAAGTGCATCCAATTACAGAAGACATGAAAATCGAACACAGCGGGGTATCCCGGCTCGTCATGATCGATCGATATTCGTTCAAGGATACTGAAAAGAAAACACTGAAAGTCGGTGATTTCGTCGTCCTGACGGTAAAGGAGGATCCGAAGTTCCCAGCGAGGGGACTAGGTTTCATCACAGCGATTGATGAAGAGAATCGTAAAGCGGATATTTGGATTGAAAAAGAATACCGCAGTGCAATCGATAATCCCGAAAATCAGGAAACAGGAATCATTACAAGACCGATTGATGTCATCGAAAAGCCGCTAGAAGTATTTTATGAACAGATCGCTAAACGGAATGCGACAGGGCTCGCATCTGTCGAAAAGACTGAAGAGCAGCGGAAGGCATCATTCGACAAATTCTACGATCAACTCTCCAAACTGAACTTCATTCCAGCGGGCCGTGTATTATACGGGGCTGGATCGGATACAGAAGTGACATTTTTCAACTGCTACGTCATGCCGTTCGTAGCGGATTCACGTGAAGGGATTTCCGATCACCGTAAACAGGTAATGGAAATCATGAGCCGTGGTGGCGGCGTTGGTACAAACGGATCGACATTGCGACCTCGTAACACGCTTGCTCGAGGCGTCAACGGGAAATCTTCCGGCTCAGTATCATGGCTCGATGACATCGCGAAATTGACACATCTTGTCGAACAAGGCGGCTCTAGACGCGGAGCTCAAATGATCATGTTGGCGGACTGGCATCCTGACATTTGCGAATTCATCATCTCAAAGATGCAAAATCCAAGGATCTTACGTTATCTTCTGGAACATACAGAAGACGAAATGATTAAGAAGCTAGCAAATGAAAAACTGAAATTCAAACCGCTTACTGCGCACGAGGAAGCGATGTACCAAGGAATTCTCAACTATCGCACAATCCCAGGAATGGGCGGCTTCAATGAAGCCATCTTGAAAGATGCGGAGACGAAATTACGCGACGGTGGGACTTACTCTGTACACAATCCCGATTTCCTCACTGGCGCTAACATTTCTGTTACATTGACAGATGATTTCATGAAAGCTGTGGAGCAGGATGCGGATTATGAGCTGCGATTCCCTGCAGTTGAAAAATATTCCCCTGAGGAAATGGCAGCGTATAATGAGGAGTGGCATAAGGTCGGGGACGTGCGTGAATGGGAACGTCTTGGATATGAAGTCCGTGTCCACCGGACAATCAAAGCACGTGCACTATGGGATCTTATTAACATTTGTGCAACGTACTCCGCAGAGCCTGGCATTTTCTTTATCGACAATGCAAACAAAGAAACGAACGCTAAAGCATACGGCCAGCAAGTCGTAGCGACAAACCCGTGTGGGGAACAGCCACTTGCTCCTTATAGTGTCTGTAATTTAGCTGCTGTAAACCTTGCTGAGTTTGCTGATAAAGAAACAAAAACTGTAAACTACGAAAAATTGAAAGAAACTGTCCGTGTCGGTGTCCGCATGCAGGACAACGTTATCGATGCAACACCTTATTTCCTTGAGGAAAATAAAGTACAAGCCCTCGGCGAGCGTCGCGTAGGACTAGGTGTCATGGGTCTTGCCGACCTACTGATCTATTGTGAAAAAGAATATGGATCAGAAGAAGGCAACGAACTTGTAGATAAAGTATTCGAAACGATTGCGACAACAGCCTACCGTGAATCAATTGAGCTTGCAAAAGAGAAGGGAAGCTTCCCGTTCCTCATCGGCAAGACAGATGAGGAAACGAAAGCCCTTCGTGAAGCATTTATTAATACTGGCTTCATGAAAAAAATGCCGGAAGATATCCGCCAATCGATTTTGGAACACGGCATCAGAAACTCCCATCTTTTAACCGTTGCTCCGACGGGATCCACTGGAACGATGGTTGGCGTTTCAACAGGCCTTGAGCCGTATTTCTCCTTCACGTATTACCGCAGTGGACGTCTCGGGAAATTTATCGAGGTTAAAGCGGGTATCGTAGAGGAATATTTACAACGTCATCCGGAAGCAGATCCGGATAACCTTCCTGAATGGTTCATTTCATCAATGAGCCTAGCGCCAGAAGCACATGCAGACGTACAATGCATCATCCAGCGCTGGATCGACAGCTCAATCTCTAAAACAGTAAACGCGCCTCGCGGTTATACTGTCGAGCAAGTAGAAAGCGTCTACGAGCGTCTATATAAAGGCGGAGCGAAAGGCGGTACTGTGTATGTCGACGGCAGCCGTGACTCGCAAGTGCTGACGCTGAAAGCTGAAGAGAATGAAATGGACTCTGATTATGTTGAAGAGGTCGTTGAACAACGAAAAGTAGTACTCGTTAATACGATTCAGGACTTGCGTTCGACCAACGTCACAATCGGTTCAGAAGTCGGCGACACATGTCCTGTATGTAGACAAGGAACTGTCGAAGAAATGGGCGGTTGCAACACATGCACGAACTGTAATGCGCAGTTGAAATGTGGTCTATAATTTAAAAAAGGAAGTGCTCCCAATAGGGGGCACTTCCTTTTATTAATTCACTGGAACAGTCGATTCTTTCATATTCTCATCTGTCGACTTCAAAATATCGACATTCTCAATTCCTTGTTCTTCAATTTCCAACAGCTTATTGAAAGAAGCGATCGCCACTTCCACCTGCTGATCATCAGGTTCTTTCGTCGTCAATAACTGGAGCCATAATCCGGGATAACCTAGATACTTCAATACCGGGATATTGCGAAGGCTGTTCGTAAACTGCAATACTTCGAAAGATATCCCGATCACGACAGGAATTAATAAAATTCTGTTGACAATCCTTAGCCATAAAGGATCTGTCGGCACTAGAAAATAGATGAACATCCCGACAATCACTGTAAACAACAAGAAGCTGCTTCCGCATCTATAATGCAGGCGGGACTGCGCTTGGACATTCTCAACGGTAAGGGGAAGTCTGTTTTCAAAAGCATTGATCACTTTATGCTCAGCCCCATGATATTTGAAAACGCGCTTTATTAACGGCGTCATAGAAATAAGGGAAATGTACAACAACAGCAACGAAAGTTTAAAAAAGCTTTCCAGCAAAATTTGAGCTGTCTTTCCCGGAGCAATGAAATCTAGCATTTGTGCTAAAAAGACTGGTACGAGCGTAAATGCGAATTTACCGAACAAAAATGAAAGTACGCCGACAGCCGCGACGCCGATCACCATGGCAAGCTTTGATGTTTCTTCGCCATTCTCTTCTATTTCTTCACCTGGCATGACATCGTATCGCTCATTCGCAAACGTCAAATGTCTGGAACCGATTCCTGCTGATTCGATTAAAGCGACAATTCCACGTACAAAAGGTATCTTTTTCAACTTCATCGATAGTGGCTTTTGCTCTTTTGGAACATAAAAATAATCGAGGGAATCATCTTTTCGCCGAATGGCTGTCACGGTATGATTTCTGCTGCCGAACATTACGCCTTCAATGAGCGCTTGCCCACCGTATGCCGGCGGTTGTTGTTTTTTAGACATGGGTTAACCAACACCTTCTCTTATCAAGTAAATAGCATATTACGAAAAATAACCAACTCTATAAACATTATAGCAAATAACTTATCTTAATATTGTACAAAAAAATGGTTGTCGACTCCACCATTAAGGTTTAAAAAACACCCTAATTTCCGACACTCATCATAAGGAGGAGTCGAGATGTTCAATAAAACAATGATATGGACGACAATCATCGCAACATTATTCACAACAGGGGCATTGAAATTCCTGCATTTTTTCAATTTTATAAAATGGTCACCGGTCGGATGGGGTGAAAAATGGTTATTATTCGGTTCATCCGATGAAGGTTGGAAGTGGGCAATCTTATTCATCATCTTGCTTATCGTATTCGGATTATTTTATGCTATATCGAGGGCGACGACTAACATTCCGCCAGCTATAACAGCCATCGCTGTGAGCATTATCGCAGCTATCGCTATTGAATGGATCATTTATGCGCCACAGACGTTTACAGAAGGTGTCAAAAAGCTGTCCATTCCATTTATCTCAATTATTGCGATCGTCAGCAGATTCATTACGGGTACCGCTGTTTATATGAAGAAAACTTTCGAATGACATATATAAATAGGTTGCGCCATTGGAACGATATGATAAAATGGGGAAGAAAATGGTGAGGGGAATGGTGTAGCTGTGAGACTGCTTGTTCTGAATGGACCGAATTTGAATCGGCTAGGCAAAAGGGAACCTGGGATTTATGGTGCGGAGACTTTGGCGGATGTTGAAGACAATCTGCAATCAATCGCTCAAGAGCAACTCGTGGATATTTCTTTTTATCAGTCGAATGTAGAAGGCGCATTGATTGATAAAATCCATGAAGCCGAGGATACCGGGTGTGACGGAATCATTTTCAATCCTGGGGCTTATACACATACAAGTGTAGCACTAAGGGATGCAATTGCTTCTGTTAATGTACCGGTCATCGAAGTCCATATTTCGAATATACATAGTCGGGAACCATTCAGACAAACTTCAATGCTCGCACCTGTGTGCATCGGGCAGTTGTCAGGCTTTGGCACAAGCGGCTATGAGCTTGCACTCCGGGCTTTCCTTCTCCGAAGAAAAGGGGTAAAGCTATGAAACTGTCAAAATTGAGGGAAGCATTGAAAGAACACGGATTAGATGCTCTATTGGTGACGAATCCAAATAACAGACGTTATATGACCGGATTTACAGGAAGTGCGGGTGTTGCAATCATCTCAGCTGAGGACGCAGTATTCATCACCGATTTCCGGTATACGGAACAGGCGGCTACGCAAGTGCAAGGATTCCGCATCGTAAAGCATGAAAAAACGATCATCGAGGAAGTCGCAAACCAAGTGGATCAGATGAAAATTAAAACACTTGGCTTTGAAAAAGATAATGTTTCATTTGGCACGTACGAATTATATAATGACAAAGTGGATGCGGAACTGAAAGCGGTATCTGGCATCGTAGAAAAGCTTCGTCTCGTGAAGTCGGCTGATGAAATTGAAGTCCTTAAACAAGCGGCGAAAATTGCGGATGATGCATTTTCGCATATTTGCACTTTCATCAAACCGGGTGTAACTGAGCTTGAAGTCTCAAACGAACTTGAAATGTTCATGAGAAAACAAGGTGCAGCTTCATCTTCTTTTGATATAATTGTAGCTTCGGGGGAACGTGGTGCTTTGCCGCATGGCGTCGCTTCTGAGAAAGTGATCCAATCTGGAGAAATGGTTACATTGGATTTTGGGGCACTATACAATGGATATATTTCAGACATCACCCGAACTGTCGCAGTTGGAGAGCCTTCCGAAAAAATGAAGGAAATCTACGAAGTGACCCTTGCGGCGCAAGAACTGGCTTTGGAAAAGATTAAACCGGGTATGACAGGAATAGAAGCGGATGCAATTGCCCGAGACTACATCAAGTCGAAAGGTTATGGGGATGCCTTCGGACACTCGACAGGCCATGGCATCGGCTTGGAAGTTCATGAAGGTCCGGCATTATCATTCCGTTCGGAAGCGGTTCTTATGCCGAATATGGCCGTAACTGTTGAACCGGGCATATACCTTCCTGGCATCGGCGGCGTCCGTATTGAGGATGATATACTAATCACTGAAGACGGCAACGTCCGTTTGACGCATTCACCTAAAGAATTAATCATCCTATAACGAACATAATGGAGGAAAAAGCATGATATCTGTAAACGAGTTTAAAACAGGTCTTACAATCGAATTTGAAGGGGACATTTGGCGGATCATCGATTTTCAACACGTCAAGCCAGGAAAAGGCGCAGCATTCGTCCGCTCAAAACTACGCAACTTGCGTACAGGTAATGTGAATGAAAAGACATTCCGTGCAGGCGAGAAAGTCGAAAAGGCGCAAATTGACAACCGTCGCATGCAATACTTGTATGCGAACGGTGATGACCATGTCTTCATGGACAACGAATCATACGAGCAGATTGAATTGTCTTCTGCACAAATCGAAGAGGAATTGAACTACTTGAGAGAGAACATGGAAGTTCATATCATCTCATTCAAAGATGAAATCCTTGGCGTCGAACTTCCGGCAACCGTCACTCTCGAAGTGACCGAAACTGAGCCAGGCATTAAAGGCGACACGGCGAGCGGCGGCTCGAAACCGGCTACATTGGAAACCGGTCTCGTCGTCCAAGTTCCATTCTTCGTTAACGTTGGCGATAAACTGATCATCAACACAGAAGAAGGCGAATACGTTTCAAGGGCTTAATACAAATTTACACTCCGACTCCTTTATGGGAGCGGGGTGTTTTTTTGTGTAGTAGTAAATATTTTCAATTCGAATGTCCATCATATTTCCCCTCACCCTTTCATAAGTTGTTCATGAAGGGGGATCCCGAAATGGAATTGAATGATTTATTGCGCATTGCCGGAATTGGATTAGTCATCGGATTTCTTCATGTTTTCTTTGAACAGACCGGTAAGAAGGAGTTCTCATTTTTCCTTTTCTTCGTAGCCTATATTTACATAGCCGCCGAAATGCTCCGTTTCCTTAGGATTTTCTTTTCGGAAATTGCCGAGTTCTTTCAATGGCTGTCCTTGGCATTCTAATGGTTACGCTTTTTCAACTTGTCGTGATTTACCTCCTTCTGTTAATCGTGTCCTTCGCTTCCAAGAGCTTGCAGCCGATCATATATGCAGCTATTTTCTTCTTTTTTCTGTCGTATGTCGGTCTGACGATCATCATACCTTTCGGAAAAACCTTCATGCATCTGTTTGAACCATTGCCAGGATCCTATGCCAAACTATTGATAGGAAGCGTCTTTTTGTTTTATTTCTCCGAGATGATTGTGAAACATGTGTCTGAAGCGGGATATGAATCTATTGCAACGATTGCACACGTAGCTATTAAAATTGGAATTTTGTCACTTTGGCTTCCACAGTTATCAATGCTGCTCGAAACGCTCTCTAAATTCATTATTAAATGATCGGATGAAGAATCCATGATACCTATGCTCGAATCCGTAATCGGGACAGTCCTATCCAGTTTCATTATTGTCATCATCTCAACTTTCATGGCGTTAGTGCTAGATTTCCTATTTCCTTCGTTTACCAGATGGACGAGAACTTTTCTGTTTTTCATCGTGCTCACCGTCGTCCTATATCCTGCATATGAGCATCTGCAAATGATTCGAACCGTAACACAGACGATTGCGACGATGTTCATTTCCATTTATCCGTTATTGACTGCAAGCATCTTAGCATCCGGTGGCTCATTCAGCATGCTGAATTTTCAGCCTGCCATGCTATTGTTTGCAAACGGTGCAGTGATCCTCTCGGATAAGATCCTAATCCCGATATTGTCTGCGGCGATGTTGTTTGACATCGTTTCAAGATATCACCCCGCGATGCCTTTTACGAAAATGGCGGACTTGCTACGAAGCGCTTTAATTGGACTTGTTTCAGCTCTTGTCGCAGCTTATTCGATCTTCATCACAGCGGGAGGAACAATATCCTGGGCGTTGACAGGTGTGACGAGCGAACCGATCAAAGAATTGATCCGTCAAAACGTCCCTCTCATCGGTTCCTTCATGACGGACAGTTTAGGCGCGATCGGGCGTTATTCATCGGGCGCAAGCGTCTTTATCGGGGCGTGGCTCATCGTCACAATTTGGTCAGTAGCTCTTTTGCCTACGTTGAAGACGCTGTTGACCGGTTTTTTATACCGCTGGACAGCTGCACTTATCGAACCATTCGCCAACGAGGATATTACAGGCATACTTGATGATATCGGGAAGACGTTATTCGTCCTTTGCGCCGTCTCCTTTCTCGTAGCGTTTGCATTCATTTATACGGCCCTGTTTACTGTCATCCTTGTCAAATTGATTACTGCAGTGAAATGAGGGATGGCATGCTAGAGTTTTTGACTGGCGTTTTATTCATCACTGTATTGTCCTCCATTTTATTATTATTGCTTCCCGAAGAACAGGAGCAGGAATTTCTTCCACTCGTAAAGATGGCAATGGGAATTTGGATCATTCATTCCATCACGAGAATTTTTGGTCATAGCTTGTTCTGAACAAGCATAATATGCAACATAGATAACACGAACCATATCCGTCTTGAAGGGATGAAATGGTGATCATATGCAAAAATCAAAACGAAAAGTTCATATGCTCTTCATCGGAACGCTGCTTGCGCTCTTCATCATTTTCATCAATTCGACGATTGGTTCGATGGGAGGGGAGAAAGGGAAAGGGGAGGAGAGCCGGGAAGCAGCACAGCTTGAACAAGCATTGATGAAGATAGAAGGGATTGGGGAAGTGTTCATCCACTTCCATTACGATCAATCAGAAGAGCCAAGCCCATTATCCGGTTATTTTTCGGGCTCTGGTTCCTCATCGGTAAAAGAGAATCCGCTCCGAGGAGTTTTAGTCGTTGCAGAAGGGGCGGACAATCCTAGAACGAAAAACGAATTGACGCGAATCTTGTCGACGGTTCTTCAATTGCCTGAACATCGGATAGTCGTCGAAGAAATGAAAAGGGGGATACACGTTGAAAGCGAATAAACGAACAGTATGGTTCTTGACTTTACTAAGTCTTGTAGCGGTGATCTCAATCTACTATCTGAAGAAGGAAGCACCGATGAGTTTAGATGGCATGGCGATATTTGGCGATAATGATGCAGTGACCGTTTCCAAGCCGGGAGATGCTGAAGGCGAAACGAAAACTGTCTATGCCGACTCGATGTACTTTGAAGAAATGAGAATGCAAGTCCAAAATGAGCGAAGCACCTTGAATGATCAATTGAAATCAAAAGTGCTTTCTCCTGATACAACTGTTGAAGAAAAAAGCGCGGCGTATGATGAAATGGCAGAACTGACTAAACGTACATCTGCTGAAGTATTGATGGAAACTCAATTAAAGGCGCTAGGCTATCCAGAAGCGTTTGTACGTAAAGATGGTAGCAAAGTGAGTGTATCTGTAATCGCAGAAGATGGTGGACATTCTACAAAAATGGCTGCGGAAATTACACAATACGTATTGACGAGCTGGGAAGATGCACGCACCGTCCAAGTCGACTTTATGGAATAATGCTTATTCGAGGCCCTAAATGGGTCTTTTTCTTTTTTAATTTGCTCTATTTCACAGTAAATCCAGTATATCTATTTCATTATGGATGAAAAACGTCTAAAATAGGGAGGAGGTACGTAAATAAATATGAGTCAGGAGAATTGTCATGTTGAAAATTCAAGAAATCCGTGAAATCATTAAATTAATCGATCAATCTTCAATTGAAAAATTCACATTCGAATCAGAAGGAACAAAAATAAAGCTGGAAAAAGGAAATAGCGCTCTTCAACATCCCGTTCAAGTTGAACAACGAAAAGAGGAGCCTATTCAGCAAGTTCAACCGGCTGTCCAAGAGACGAAGAAAGAGCAGTCCGAGCAAGCACCTGCAGAACAAGAGAACAAGGAGTCTTCAACAGATTCATCTGCAGCTGCAAACGACCCTTCATTGCATAAAATAACGTCACCGATGGTTGGGACATTCTACCAGTCTTCATCTCCGGAAGCGGATCCTTACGTTCAAAAAGGGGATTCCGTCAAAGCGGATTCAATCGTCTGCATTGTTGAGGCAATGAAACTTTTCAATGAAATCGAAGCGGAAGTTTCAGGAGAAATTGTGGAGATCTTAGTGGAAGACGGTCAATTGGTTGAATATGGACAGCCTCTCTTCCTTGTCAAACAGAAGTGAGGGGGAATACAAAAATGAAAAAAGTATTAATAGCTAACCGGGGAGAAATAGCAGTAAGGATTATCCGGGCATGCAGAGAATTGGATATTGAAACAGTTGCCGTCTATTCGGAAGCGGATCGGGAGGCACTTCATGTCCAACTGGCCGATGAAGCATATTGCATCGGGCCGAAACTTTCGAAAGACAGCTATTTGAATTTCTCCAATATTATTAGCATCGCTAAATTGACAGGTTGTGATGGAATCCATCCTGGGTATGGGTTCCTTGCGGAAAACGCAAGCTTTGCAGAACTATGCGAAGAAGTGAATATCGAATTCATTGGACCGACTGCTGATGCAATCTCAAGAATGGGTACTAAAGACGTAGCTAGGGAAACGATGAAACAGGCTGGCGTTCCGATTGTCCCGGGATCTGATGGTATTGTCGCTGATGAAGTCGAAGGCCTGAAAGTTGCACAAGAGATCGGCTTCCCGGTCATCATCAAGGCGACTGCTGGCGGAGGCGGTAAAGGGATCAGGGTTGCCAGAAATGAAGAAGAACTGGCTAAGGGCATAAAAATCACACAGAAGGAAGCTGCGGCGGCATTCGGCAACCCTGGCGTCTATCTTGAAAAATATATTGAAGTTTTCCGGCATGTTGAAGTGCAAGTGCTTGCAGATAAGCATGGCAATACGATTCATTTTGGGGAACGCGATTGTTCCATTCAAAGAAGGATGCAGAAGCTTGTTGAGGAAGCCCCTTCGCCAGCCCTTACACCGAAGCTGCGCGAAAAGATGGGGGAAGCCGCTGTCAAAGCTGCAGAGGCAGTTAACTACAGAGGCGCTGGGACGGTCGAGTTCATCTTCGATCATATCAACCAGGAATTTTATTTCATGGAAATGAACACACGTATTCAGGTGGAACATCCAGTAACCGAGATGATTACCGGAATTGATCTGATTCAACAGCAATTGAAGATCGCAGCGGGTGAAAAGTTAGCTTATCGTCAAAAGGATATCAAGATTAACGGTTGGTCGATCGAGTGTCGGATCAATGCGGAAAACCCAGCGAAAAACTTCATGCCTTCACCCGGAAAAGTGACAATGTACATGCCGCCGGGCGGTTTTGGAGTCAGGGTCGATTCTGCGATGTATACTGGATATACGATTCCTCCATTCTACGATTCCATGGTGGCGAAGCTGATTGTTCATGCTGATACGCGCGAAGAAGCAGTTGCAAGGATGAAACGGGCACTTGACGAATTCATCATTGAGGGTGTCGATACGACAATCCCTTTCCATCTGAATTTGATGGACCACGAAGTTTTCAAGTCTGGTGATTTTGATACGAAGTTCCTCGAGAAGCATACAGTTATGGAATAAGTGAAGGAACCGGCATTTTTTAGATGGGTTGGACACAAACAATCCGGAGTAAGTAATGCATATAAGGGAGGAGAAGTGGAATGGCTGATAAGGCAAATCCTTCATTCACAGGGAAGAGTTCAAAGGGAGACGAGGTTTTAGGCCGCGTACAATTGGCTCCCGAAGTGCTTGAAGTCATCATCGGCATTGCAACGAACGAAGTCGACGGGGTCGTAACGACAAAAGGCAACTTCGCAACCGGGGTTGCGGAAAAGTTCGGCAAAGTATTCCATGGAAAAGGGGTCAAGACGGATTGGACTGGCAATAAACTCATCATTGACGTTTATTGCGTCGTCCAATATGGCCACTCGATCCCCGCTGTAGCAACGGAGATCCAAAGACAGATCCGTCATGCTGTCTACAATATGACTTCACTTGAAACGGAAGAAGTGAACGTCCATATAACCGGCATTGATTTCGACACGTCCGCCGAATCAGAATGATCTGAAAAGCATCGTCCATTGGATGGTGCTTTTCAACTTGTCCTGCTATATCTTCGTCAACTGAATATGCTATGATAAAGCCCAAGAGACACAGTAGTGGAGGAGACAAACGAATGAAACGAAGAGAAGCACGCGAAAAGGCGGTTCAAACACTTTTCCAATTGGATAATACAGAAATGTCGATTGAGGAAGCGATCACTTATATAGTGGAGCGGCCGATCGATCCTTTCTATGAATCGCTCGTCAAAGGAACGACTGAACACCGTGACGAAGTGGACAAAGAACTTTCAAGCAAGCTTGAAAATTGGTCGCTCGACAGATTGCCGAAAATCGAAAGGACAATCCTGAGATTGGCAGTCTATGAACTGCTATATCATGAAGATGTACCCCATAAAGTCATATTGAACGAAGCTGTCGAGCTATGTAAGCAATTTGGAGATGAAAAATCAGGCCGTTTTGTAAACGGAGTACTATCAAAATTCGAGGAAAAATAAAACGTTGGAGGAAAATGGGATGACCGCAAAATTAATAAATGGCGTTGAAATTGGCAAAGAGCTCAGAGGAGAAATAAAAGAAGGGGTAAGCATCCTAGAAGCATCAGGCTGTAAACCGGGTCTTGCAGTCATCCTCGTCGGGGAAGACCCCGCATCCCAAACATATGTAAAGAACAAGGAAAAGTCCAGTGTGGAAGTAGGCATGAAATCGGAGCTGATCAGATTGCCTGCAACGGTGACTGAAAAGGAATTGTTGGCTCATGTAGATAAATTGAATAACGATGACTCCATCCATGGAATTTTAGTCCAACTCCCATTGCCGGATCATATCAATGAAGATCTCGTCATTCAAGCGATCGATCCTCGCAAGGATGTGGACGGATTCCATCCTCAAAACGTCGGTAAAATGATTATCGGACAAGAAACATTCCTATCTTGTACCCCATATGGAATTATGGAAATGCTAAAGCGTGCCGGCATAGAAATCGCTGGAAAGCACGCTGTCATTATCGGACGAAGCAACATCGTCGGGAAGCCGATGGGTCAGTTGCTTCTTCAAGAAGATGCCACAGTTACATATTGCCACTCAAGAACGAAGGATTTGCCGTCATTTACGAAGCAGGCAGACATTTTAATCGTTGCCATCGGCCGCGCGAAATTCGTGACGGACGAACATATTAAAGACGGTGCAGTTGTCATTGATGTCGGTATGAATCGAGATGAAAACGGAAAGTTATGCGGTGATGTAGATTTTGAGAAGGCGAAGGAAATCGCTTCTGCCATCACGCCGGTTCCAGGCGGTGTCGGACCGATGACGATAACAATGCTATTGAAGAATACATTGCAAAGCGCTGAAATGGCATGCCAACAAGCCAAGCGCGATAATAATAAGTAATCTGGGTCCGGGTCACTTTTACTAGTCATCTATAAGAATCGAGGGACGCTGTTTTTCACAAGAAAGACAGCGTTTCTATACGTCGGAAACTCCGGGGGGTGAAGTTTTGAGTGAAAATACGTATCTCTCTGTACATTCATTAACAAAATACATAAAACGTAAATTTGAAGCCGATCCATATTTGAGAAATGTATTTGTGAAAGGTGAACTTTCCAACGTGAAAATTCATCCAAGCGGGCATATTTATTTTACGTTGAAGGATGATAAAAGCAGAATACAATCCGCTATGTTCCGTTCGGCTGCAGGATCATTGAAGTTCAAGCCGGAAGAAGGGTTGAATGTCCTGATAACAGGAGATGTGAATGTATACGAATCAAGCGGACAATACCAGCTATATGTCCAATCGATGCAACCGGATGGTGTAGGGGCGTTATATCTCGCTTATGAACAATTGAAGAAGGCACTGGCGAAAGAAGGACTTTTTGATATGCGATGGAAACAGCCCTTGCCAGCTTTGCCAAAGAAAATCGGTGTCATCACGGCCCAGTCCGGTGCAGCCATACGGGATATCTGTTCTACATTGCAACGGCGGTATCCGTTAGCTGATATATGCCTATTTCCGGCAATCGTGCAAGGTCCACAGGCCGTGCCTTCCATCCTACGAGCGTTGGAGCTCGCGGAATCACATGGTTCAATCGATGTATTAATCCTCGGACGTGGCGGCGGATCCATAGAAGATCTGTGGGCTTTCAATGAAGAGGCAGTTGCAAGAGCGATTTTTTCTAGTCGAATTCCAATTATTAGCGCAGTCGGTCATGAGACGGATACGACAATTGCAGATTACGTCGCAGATATGAGGGCGCCGACACCAACTGCAGCCGCCGAACTTGCTGTTCCTTCGAGGGAAGAATTATTTGAGCGTATTTTGGAACGTAAGCGTTCGATTTACGTCTCATTTTCGAATCAAATCAAACATGAACGTAAACGTCTGACAACATATCAGCAATCCTATCCGTTACAGTATCCGGAAAGACTCTACAGACCTTTCACAGAAAAGCTAAGTGGCTTGGATGATCGACTCCTCAGGAGCAGGAATGAACTGACCGCGAATAGAAAAGCAGAACATGCCCGGTTGGACAGGATGCTCTCATTTTATTCCCCGCTTCAGCGCATAAAAGAAGAAAATCGAAACGTAATGATTTTGACCGAAAGAACGACGAGGGCCATGCAAAATAATTTGCGGAACAAGTCCGATCAATTCGGTTCGGCAGTCAGGATGTTGAAAGCGCTAAATCCACTGGAGGTCATGGAACGTGGATTTTCAATTGTTTATAAAGATGGAAATGTAGCAAATTCCGTTAACGGTCTCGATGTCGGTGAAACGTTGCTCGTCCGGTTACAAGACGGAACTGTGGAAACGGAAATTAAGTCGATCAAGATGAAGGATGAGGAGGAAAACTAAATGAGCGAGGAAACACTTCGATTTGAAGAAGCGATGTCGAAGTTGGAAGGCATTGTTCAAAAATTGGAATCCGGTGACGTACCTTTAGAGGACGCCATCAAATTATACAAACAAGGAATGGAGCTTTCCGCTTATTGCCATGGAAAATTACAGGACGCTGAAAAACAGCTAATCTCAATTATTGACGACAATGGCCAGGCCACTCCATTCGATCCATCGAAAGGTCGGGATTCAAATGGATAAACGATTGCAGACATTCATTTCAGAAAAAGCGCCGTTAATCGATGCCGAATTGAATCATTTGATTGAATTCGAAAAAGCACCTTCGTCCTTGAAGGAATCCATGCTCTATTCGGTGAATGCAGGCGGTAAAAGAATCCGTCCTCTTCTCGTCTTAGCGGTTCTAGACGATTTCGATAAGAAATCCGATGATGCACTTAAAGTGGCATGTGCAGTTGAGCTCATCCATACATACTCTCTCATCCACGATGATTTGCCTTGCATGGACGATGATGATTTCAGAAGGGGTAAGCCGACGAATCATAGAGTATATGGGGAAGCGACAGCCGTTCTCGCCGGAGATGCGCTTCAGACAAGAGCATTTGGGATATTGGCTTCCTTGGAGCAGACGAAACCAGAGCAGGCCATCCGCCTAGTCTCTCTACTGGCGGATGCTTCAGGCGCAAATGGCATGGTCGGCGGCCAAATTCTAGATATGGAAGGGGAAACAGCAGCCTTGTCTCTCCCTGAACTTGAAGAAGTTCATATGCATAAGACAGGTGCCTTATTATCATTCTGTATTGAAGCAGGTGCAATTCTTTCCGATGCACAGGAAGACGAGTTGTCGCAACTACGTAAATATGCGAAAAATATTGGGTTGGCATTCCAGATCAAGGACGATATATTGGACGTCACCTCAACGACTGAACAACTTGGCAAGACAGCGAATAGCGACACTGCTAGCGAAAAGTCTACGTATCCTTCTCTTTTGGGACTTGAGGGTGCACAACAGCAACTTAAAAAATATCACCGTGAAGCAGTCGAGTGCTTAGCTTTCTTACAGAAGGAAAACTCCATGTTAAAACTTTTTGCTGATTATATCGTCCAAAGAAATGCATGATTTTCCTTTGGCATGAAACGCCGGTTATCCGGAGAATGGTCCAATAGTTCCTATTGTAGAGCCTTCTTGTTATAATGAAAACATTACTTAGACTAACGCGGCAATCAATTTATGAAGGTGTGTGATAGAAGTGGATCTCACTAAGATTACAAATCCGTCTTTTTTAAAAAATCTTGATAAAGAACAAATGACGGAATTGGCAAAAGAAATCCGGAATTTTTTAATTGAAAATCTGTCTGTGACAGGTGGTCATATTGGACCGAACTTAGGTGTCGTTGAATTGACAATGATGTTGCATAAGCTTTTCGACAGCCCGAAAGATAAAATCATCTGGGATGTCGGGCACCAAGCCTATGTCCATAAAATTTTGACGGGTCGTGCTGGACAATTCGGCACACTCCGCCAGTATAAGGGCTTAAGCGGCTTCCCAAAAATGTCGGAAAGTGAACATGATGTTTGGGAGACGGGGCACAGCTCAACGTCCCTTTCCGCCGCTTTAGGGATGGCCGCTGCAAGAGATATGCAAGGCGATTCGAACCATGTCATCCCGGTCATCGGCGATGGTGCATTAACGGGCGGTATGGCTTTGGAAGCCTTGAACCATATCGGTCACCTGAAAACGAATATGATTGTCATCTTAAATGACAATGAAATGTCGATTGCTCCAAACGTTGGTGCGCTGCATGATGTTCTAGGCAAGTTAAGGACAGCTGGAAAATACAATAGCGTAAAAGACGAATTGGAATATATACTGAAAAAAATACCGGCAGTCGGTGGAAAAGTGGCGGCAGCCGCTGAGCGGGTGAAGGATAGTTTAAAATATCTGCTTGTTTCTGGCGTGTTTTTCGAAGAGCTCGGATTTACTTATTTAGGTCCGATCGACGGCCACGATTTTAATGATTTGGAACGGAATATCCAGTATGCCAAAAAGGTGGAAGGACCTGTCCTACTTCACGTACTGACGAAAAAAGGAAAAGGGTACAGGCCGGCTGAAGATGATAAGATCGGGACTTGGCATGGAACGGGACCTTATAAGATCGAAACGGGAGCTTTCTTGAAATCCCCAACAACGGCCCCATCGTGGAGCGGGTTAGTTGCTGAAACCGTTAGGAAAATCGCTCGAGAAGACAAAAGGGTTGCTGCCATTACACCAGCTATGCCGGTAGGTTCAAAACTGGAGTCCTTCGCAGCTGAATTCCCAAATCGTTTCTTTGATACAGGAATTGCTGAACAGCATGCTACAACAATGGCAGCTGGTTTGGCTACCCAAGGGATGAAACCGTTTTTGGCGATCTATTCGACATTCCTGCAACGTGCGTATGACCAGATGCTACATGACATTACGAGACAGAAGTTAAATGTATTCATCGGAATCGATCGTGCAGGTCTTGTAGGGGCGGACGGTGAAACCCATCATGGTGTGTACGATATTTCATTCTTACGACATATGCCAAACCTTGTCATTATGATGCCGAAAGATGAAAACGAAGGTCAGCATATGGTAAAGACTGCATTGGAATACAATGATGGTCCTATCGCCATGAGGTACCCGCGAGGAAATGGTCTTGGCGTAGTGATGGATGCGAAGTTGAAAACGATTCCTATTGGCACATGGGAAGTATTGCGTGAAGGCTCGGACGGTTCGATTTTGACATTCGGAGCGACCATTCCAATGGCATTGGATGCGGCTGAAACGCTTGCGAAGAAAGGCATTCATGTAAAAGTGATAAACGCAAGGTTCATCAAACCTATGGATACAGCTATGCTCGACCAGCTATTTAGCACTGGAAAACCGATAGTAACGATAGAAGAAGCGGCATTGGCTGGCGGGTTCGGCAGTGCTGTCATAGAATATGCACATGACGTCTCTTCAAATGTTTCCATTAGTCGTCTCGGGATTCCAGATGATTTCATCGAGCATGGAAGTGTAGATAAGTTGCTTGAGGAAATTGATTTGACTGAAGAGAATGTAGTGAGGACGATGGAGCGAGCGGTTAAAGGATTCCCCAAGGTTGAAAGGGAGATCGTATGACGAACGGCCAACAAAAAGAACGCGTCGATGTACTTCTTGTCCAAAGAGGGTTAGTAGAAACAAGGGAACAGGCGAAGCGTTCCATTATGGCTGGAATCGTGTTTTCAGCTGAAACAAGAATGGACAAGCCTGGTGAGAAGATTAAGGTCGACGCACCGCTATCAGTGAAAGGCTCTGCGTTGAAATACGTGAGCCGTGGCGGCTTAAAGCTTGAAAAAGCTCTCGAAGTGTTCGATATATCCGTCGAAGAGAAAATAGTATTGGACATCGGCTCGTCAACAGGCGGGTTTACAGATTGCGCCCTGCAAAATGGAGCAAAACATTGCTATGCACTCGATGTCGGAACAAACCAGCTTGCCTGGAAAATACGAAGTGACGAGCGGGTGACCGTCATGGAGAAAACCAATTTCAGACATGCGGTTCCCGAACATTTCACGAAAGGGACACCACAAGTGGCCACAATTGATGTCTCTTTCATTTCACTCACGCTTATACTGCCTCCACTGAAGCAAATAATTGTTGCCGGTGGAGACGTTGTGGCACTTGTTAAGCCTCAATTCGAGGCTGGAAAAGACAAAGTGGGAAAAAAGGGGATTGTTAAGGAAAGGGCTGTCCATTTGGAGGTTTTGCAAAAGATAGCGGAATCATCTATAGTGAATGGTTTTTCATTACGTGGCATTTCCTTTTCTCCTGTGACAGGGGGAGAAGGGAATATCGAGTTCTTATTCCATTTGCGATCGGAAGCAGATCCAGTCAATCCTTACGATGAATCGGCTTTCGGTACATTGATCACCGAAGCATATGAAGCATTGACGTGATTCCAAAAGAAAGGTGTGAATATTAACCATGGGAGTGATTGTATTGAATAAAGGACAACGGCATCTGCGAATCCGGGATATCATTACAAATGAGGAAGTGGAGACTCAGGATCAACTTGTCGAGAAATTGAAAAATGCTGGAGCCGACGTGACACAAGCGACAGTCTCCCGCGATATTAAAGAATTGCATCTTATCAAAGTGCCTCTGCCCGATGGCCGTTATAAATATAGTCTTCCGCCAGTCCATAAATTCAATGCGGAAGAAAAGCTTCGTCGAATGTTGACTGATGCCTTCGTGAGCATTGATAGCGCAAGCCATTTCATCATCTTGAAAACATTGCCGGGAAATGCGCATGCCGTAGGTTCTCTCGTTGATAATTTGGGTTGGGATGAAATGCTTGGAACGATTTGCGGAGATGATACATGCATGATTATTTGCAGAGAAGAGTCTTTAACAGTCGAAGTGAAATCAAGGCTATTGGCCCTTATTTGAGCTGAGGTTCGCTGAAGGAGGTGCGTATTTGAATGTTAAGTGAAATTTCCATTCATAATTTTGCCATAATCGAGCATCTCGAAGTTACTTTTGACGAAGGGTTGACTGTTCTGACTGGTGAAACAGGTGCCGGCAAGTCCATAATCATTGATGCGGTTCAGCTCCTTGCTGGTGCGAGGGGCTCTCAGGAATTCATTCGCCATGGAGCAAAAAAGGCGGAATTGGAAGGGATGTTCACGATTGATGACGAGGATCATCCTGTCTTCCAGAAACTCTCTGAATTCGGCATTGAATGCGAGGATGGCAGTATCATATTGAGACGCGATTTGAATGCCAATGGTAAAACGACTTGCCGGGTAAATGGCAAACTAGTGACGATTGCGAGTTTAAGGGAAATCGGTTCCCAATTGATAGATATTCATGGGCAACATGATAATCAAGAACTGATGCTTGAAAAGCGGCATATCCATCTGTTAGATCAATTTGCCGGATCGTCTTTAGCCGAAGCGCACCGTAACTATCTTGATATTTACAATCAATACACGAAATTGAAACGCAGGCTTGAAACGGCGACAGAGAATGAACAGCAAGTAGCGCAGCGTATCGATCTCTATTCATTTCAATTAAAGGAAATCGACAATGCTGAACTCGTTATCGGTGAAGAAGAAGAGCTTGAAGAGGAAAAGCTGAAACTTCAACACTTCCATAGGATTTTCGAACGGTTGAACACAGCCTACGAGTCAATCAGTGGCGATAATCATGCATTGGACTGGGTTGGTTCCGCAATGAGCGATCTGGAAGATGCTGCGTCAATTGACAAGGAACTGGCATCACACTCCGAAGTCGTTTCAAGCAGTTTCTACTCATTGCAGGATACTGCTCATGAATTAAAAAGTATTATTGACAGGATGGAATACGATCCGACGAGATTGCCAATTGTCGAAGATCGGCTTGCGATGCTCGTTTCTCTAAAGCGGAAGTACGGAGCAACGATAGAGGATATCCTCATTTATCGGGAAAAGATTGCAGACGATCTTGACCAGTTACTCAATCGGGATGAAAGGCTTGGCCAAGAACAGGAAAAGCTTGCGCAACTTGAAAAAGATTTGGAAGTGGAAGCGAATGAACTGTCAATTATCAGGCAAGAGTCAGCTCTTCACTTAGAGAAAGCGATCATGCAGCAATTGAAAGAATTGCATATGGAGAAATCCACCTTTAAGGTATCGATCAATCGAAAAGCATCCAACAGTTTTGACAGTCACGGCTTTGATGATGTAGTCTTCCTCATTTCGACAAATTTGGGTGAGCCATTAAAGCCCCTTGTAAAAATTGCTTCCGGAGGCGAGTTGTCGAGGATCATGTTAGCTTTAAAAACAATTTTTTCTAAGCACCAAGGAATTACATCCATCATTTTCGATGAAGTCGACACTGGCGTCAGTGGACGAGTTGCACAAGCCATTGCAGATAAAATCGCAATGATTGCCACTCATTCTCAAGTGCTTTGCATTTCGCATCTTCCGCAGGTGGCTGCCATGGCTGACCATCATTTGCTCATAAGGAAAGAAGTGAAGGAGAACCGGACAACGACAGCTGTCGCTGAGATTGCTGATATGGATAGAACAAAGGAATTATCGAGGATGTTGTCGGGTGCGGAAATTACTACACTTACGCTGCAACATGCAGATGAACTATTAACAATGGCGGACGAACGGAAAATATCTTTCCGCAATTAGGCGCATACTTCATGTATGCGTTTTTTTCATGATTTAACCTTTCATAAGATTCACCTGAACGGACATACCAATAGTATCTTTCAGCCGAGGAGGTGAACTATGGGATGGAGTAAACGACTGATGTTATCCGCTTCGTTTGCCACGCTAATATCTTTCTTGCCGTTCCAAAATGATATTTCCGCTTCATCCAATGAGCGGCTCATTCCGATGGGGCATTCAATTGGTATTCAAATGGATTTGTCGGGTATTTTCGTCACGAATGACGTACTGGTCAACAATGAGCAATGGTTAAAGGCGGGCGACTCCATTATCCGTCTCAATGGGACAAACATCATCAGTCTCAGCGATTTCGAAAAAGTCATGGCGAAAGAAAAAAAAGAGAAAATCCACATGAATATTAGCCGAAAAGGCGCGTCGGTCGAAGTGTTGGCGGAAAGAGATGCTGTAAAACGTCTCCTTCCCTTCCTTAAAGACCGAACTGAAGGAACCGGAACATTGACTTATGTCGATCCCCATCGAGGCACTTATGGAGCCCTCGGCCATCAAATCGTTGACAGCTCCTTGAAATCTCCACCGCCTTTCAAACATGGCGCAATTTACCTTTCAGAAATTGAACAGATCAAGAAAAGCACACCAGGCACTCCAGGTTATAAAATCTCCTCAATTGTAGATAATGAACAGTATCTAGGCACAATCCAAACCAATGGAATTTACGGAATATTCGGTTCGTGGAACGATGCCTATAAGAAAGTGTTAGCTGAACCACTCGAAATTATGCAGCCCACGGAATTACAAGCAGGGGCAGCGGAAATTTTTACTACAGTAAAAGGGACGGAAGTCGAAAAGTTCTCCATCCGTATCACTGACATTGAGGATGAACAGTTTCATTTCATTTTAACCGACGCCAAGTTGCTGGAAGCGACAGGTGGAATTTTACAAGGCATGAGTGGGAGTCCAGTCATTCAAAATGGAAAGTTTGTTGGCGCGGTAACCCATATGTTTGTCGACGAACCGAAAAAAGGTGCAGGCTTGTTCTTAGTTACGATGAGAGACGGTGAAAGGCGATAATGAAAAAAACCGATCCTAATAAGGATCGGTTTTTTTATTGTATTTCGTCGAATAATGACGAAACAGTGGTACATTAGCTTCATTTTTCAGAAAAGTAGAGGATTGTTCAATTGTTTGTCGAATTTTTCCTTTACAGCAGTTCGTTTTCATGCGAATAATATATCTATGGTAATCATTTCATGGATGAAAAACGAGTAGGGGGAAAATGGGATGGGGAAAGTAAGGATTGCAATTGCGGACGACAATAAAGAACTGGTTAACACAATGGATGCATATTTTGAGCAACATCCTGAATTGGAAGTAATTTGGACAGCGCATAACGGCAAAGTCTGTCTATCTATGCTACAGGAGAATAAACCCGATTTGCTGCTATTGGACATTATCATGCCACATTTGGATGGGATTGCGGTATTGGATACGATAAAAAAGGATCCGGCATTATCCGATATGCATATTATCATGTTGACGGCATTCGGGCAAGAGGACGTAATGGCACAGGCGGGGGGATTGGGTGCTTCCTATTTCATGTTGAAACCTTTTGAATTTGACCGACTGGTATCACAAATCTTTCAAATTTCAGGGACGCAAAAGCAGTCGAAACCGGTTGTTCAAAAGCCGGTTGAAGCGGATGCAACGATGTCACAAAGAGCGCTTGACACGACCATTACATCGATTATTAAAGAAATTGGTGTACCCGCCCATATTAAAGGTTATGCATTCTTAAGAGAGGCCATCCAAATGGTCTATACGGACGTCGATCTCCTTGGTTCTGTCACGAAGGTTCTTTATCCGGATATTGCAGAGAAATATAAAACAACCCCATCCCGTGTCGAGAGGGCTATCAGGCATGCTATTGAAGTTGCTTGGAACCGTGGGAATTACGACGTCATTTCCAAAACATTCGGTTACACAGTCCACCATTTGAAAAGCAAGCCGACGAATTCAGAATTCATCGCAATGATCGCAGATAAGATCCGTCTGGAGCACGTAGCAAGCTAAGCTTAAAGGATTCGTAAACCGACAGATCTCTGGCATTCATACTACACTTCAATTTCAAAGCCTATAAACTCATACTCAAAAAGCCGATGAATAGTTGCATTCATTGGTTTTTTACGTTAAAAAACAGTTTGAAACTTTTTCTGAAAAACTTCGTCTGTACGTCGCTTGATGGACAATAATTGAGGTGAAAAGAGGAAAGAAAAAACTCGGCACAGTATTTCTCGAGTGTCCTAAATAACTCATTGTGGAAATATTATTTTAACTTTATAATAGGGAGGGGAGTTAATGTGTAAACGAGGTGTTGAATTGCTTGTTCAAAATGTATTTTTTGATCTATACGTAGCAGGAGAAGATGTAATGCTCGACTTGAAAAAAACCGGTTTTCCTTTGAAATCGTTTGATATGATTACAAATCAAAACCCAAGAGTCAAAATTTCCTCTTTTCCAGCTTTGAGAAAAGGCCTTACGGAAGTTGGAAATGGACATAAAATCGGTTATTTCTTACCGCTTGTCGAAGTGATCGTTTCTCCTGACAAGATGAAAGCCGAAATTATTATCAATATGACAATAACTGAATTCCAATTGGAAAAACATCGATTGCTTCAACTTGTGAGAAAATCACTGGACGACCATGGTATCGTATTCGGCATAATTGAGTTAACTGAAACAGATCTGTTCCCGGGACGTGCCGTCATAGCAGCGTTAGGACGGGAGCCGGAAAAGGGCGCTGATGCCCAAATTACATATTTAAAAAAGCCAGAGAAAAAGCCAGTAATACGCGAAGACGGCTTGGCGGATTATTATGAAATGAACTTCGTCACGCATGTGGCAGAAGGTGATTGGTTAGGTGAAAAAATACCGCCCACGGATGGCGTTCCCGGGAAGGATATTTTCGGAGGAGTTGTAGTCGCCATGCGCGGCGACGATGCGAAACTTCAATATGACAGAAAGTCTGTCGTTGAAGTCGAAGAACAAGGGAAAGTTGTCCTCCGAGCCCTGTTCGGAGGGGCGCTTGAATTCATAGATGATATTGTTAGTGTCGGAAAGCATTTAATCATCAATGGCGATGTTGGGCCTGAAACAGGTTCCATCACATTTGACGGAGCGGTGACAGTGCATGGAACTGTCATGGCGGGATACTCTGTGAATGCAACCGGTGATATCTCAATCGAAGGGAACGAAGGTGTCACAAATGCAAAGGAGATCTGTTCATCCGAAGGGGATCTATATATTAAAGGCGGCGTCTTCGGAGGGGACATTTCACTTATAGAAGCTAGTGGCGACATATTCATTAAACATGCAAACAATTGCAAGCTCTTTGCTAAAAACATTCACGTAGGCTTGTACATATTGGGCTCTGACGTAGTCGGTGAAACGGTTTCCGTTGATAAAAACAGGGGAAAGATTATTGGTGGACACATCGAAGCGCTTTTCAGGATTGAATGCGGATTCGCTGGTAATGCACATGAAAGAACGACTCATTTACAGGCGAAAGGAATCGATAAGGATTTGATTTATCAAGAGATTCAGCAAATGGCTCTAGAATTGAAAGAGTTGCAAAAAACAGCAGGAAACCTCGAATCACAATTGTCGATGATCGAAGGTGCCCAGTCAAATCAATTGCGTGGAGAACAAGCGGAAGCATACGAAAAACTGAAAAAGACACTGAGGGCGAGCAGAGATATGATGTTTGAACTCGACCGTGAAATCCAGGCAGGGCTCTATAAGATAAAAACGGCTACACCCCCGCAAATTGAAATTACGCGTGAAGCTTATCCTGGTGTCATCATTCAGATTGGTGCAAAGTCAAGCTTGTTAAATAAAACGACGAAAGGTGTATTTGAAGTTGTCGATAATGTCCTCAATGTATAAACCGACAGTGTTCGCGCATAGGGGCGCTTCGGGCATCTGTTTTGAAAATACGATGAGTGCGTTCAAGGAAGCGGTAAGGCAAAGGGCGGACGGCATCGAACTGGATATTCAATTGACAGCGGACGGAGTGCCCGTAGTTGTCCATGACGTGGACCTTTATAGAATTTCCGGAATACGGAAGCGAATTTCTTCTCTACATTTTAGTGAACTGGAAAACATAAATGTTGGAAGGAAGTATTTCAGGCGCTTTCTCGGGCATCGCATCCCGACATTGCGGGAAGCCGTTTCATTCTGCGAATTGAATCGCTTAGCTTTGAACATCGAGTTGAAAGAGACAGTTTCCGAAAGACCGGAATTTTTAAGGAAGATTATCGATATGGCTGTCATGTTGGATAATGTCCATATTTCTTCATTTGATCCGGAAATCCTTAAAAAGACAAAGACTATGGAACGGGCAATCGAAACGGCTTTACTTGTAAAAAGAAAGACTACGGAATGGAACAGCTTGGAGAACTATCATTACGTGGATGGATTCAATTTCCACAAGCGTCTGCTGAAAGAGCCATATATTGGAGCGCTTATTGCAAGTGGAAAGAAATTGAGGGTATATGGTATGACTGGCAAGGAGATAATCGCTTCTCAACCACCTTCGTACATAGATGGTTGGATAACTGACTACCCTGGCAGGTTCAAAAAATAGAAGAAAAGGACATTGGCAAAAATCGGCCAATGTCCTTTTTATTTCAATAGAATTACTACTTGAAACGCTCTTGTACCCGTCCTTTCCGGCGATCACGACGCAGAAGGAACCCTGCAAAAAATGCGAGACCCGCACCGAACATGAGGAAGCCGACCGTGAATTGAAGCCAGATGAAAGGGAATGGATTAAATTGGATTCCGAAAAGTGAATCACGCATGAGCTTAATGCCGCCAGCCGTGATAAGAATGGGAATCAATAGTACTATGAATGCCGCCATACGAGCCATAATATCAATCTCCTTACCAAATTTAATTTTACCTGCTCAACAATTATTGTCAAGAACAGAGCAATCGTGTATGATGATTATAGATTTGCAAAAGATTGCATGGTGCTAAAAGGAGATTGAATATCCTTGCAAAATGTACTCATTGTTGGAGCGGGCTCTGGGGGCACGAAAATATTAAACTTGCTCTTAAACTCGAATTTCATGAATGTGTCGGCAATTGTCGATATTGATGAACAGGCACCGGGACTTGTAATCGCTAAGAAGCTAGGAATCTCGCATGGTTCCGATTGGAAGCCGTTCTTGACCGATGAAGTCCAGATAGTTTTTGATGTAACAGGGGATAACACGGTTTTCAATGAATTAATGAAGAGCATTCAAATGCATACGTTATTGATTCCGGGATCCGTCGCGAATCTGCTCGTTGACCTCTTGAATGAGAATGATCAATTCATCGGGAAAATTCAAACCGAAATGGATAGACAACGGCTCATTTTTAATTCAATCGATGAAGGCATGATTGGAATCGATCAAGAGGGCATTATTGATTTTATTAATGAAAGCGCTTGCAAAATGTTAGAAGTTTCTGATTTTGACGCAATTGGCAACTCGATTTTGGATATCATCCCGGAAAGCAAATTGGTCAGGGTACTTACATCCGGAAACCCTGAGATGAATGAAGAATTGATTTTGCCGAACGGGGTGAAAATTGTCAGTTCCCGTTATCCGCTCGTTTCTGCAGAAGGAAAAACCTTCGGCGCATTTGCGATTTTTAAGGATGTATCGGAGGTTCTCAAACTTGCTGAGGAAATCACGGATTTAAAGTCGGTGAAAACGATGCTGGAAGCAATCATTCATTCGAGTGATGACGCAATTTCAGTAGTTGATGAAAAAGGGAATGGCGTACTTGTCAACCCAGCGTATACGCGTATCACTGGCCTATCTGAAGATGAGGTAATCGGTAAACCGGCAACGGTCGATATAAATGAAGGCGAAAGCATCCATATGAAAGTGTTAAAGACGAAAAAACCGGTCCGCGGAGTAAGTATGAGGATTGGGGAAGGCAATCGGGATGTAATCGTTAATGTCGCTCCAATCATCGTCGATCAGCAAATAAAGGGCAGCATTGGAGTCATCCATGATATAACCGAAATGCGAAGTCTCATGAAAGAATTGGATTGGGCCAGACAAACGATTCGTAAATTGGAGTCAACTTACACATTTGACGATATCCATGGAAGCTCTCCGGATATCGGCCTTGCAGTCGACCAGGCACGAATCGCCTCGAAATCGGATATCCCTGTCATGTTGCGAGGAGAAGCGGGCTCAGGGAAAGAATTATTTGCAAACGCCATCCATAGCGGAAGTGAAAGAAAATCGAATAAATTCATCCGAATGAACTGCGGTGCAATTGATCCCGCCGTTATTGAGAAGGAGTTGTTCGGAGATAGCGGTAGTCATAACACTGGTACATCAATCAGAGTAGGACTATTGGAAGAGGCTAGGGAAGGAACTCTCCTACTGGATGAAGTGACTGATTTGCCTTTATCTGTCCAATCAAGACTTCTCGAATACTTGCAGCTTTCAATGAAACGAGTGGATGGCCGAAGTTCTGCAAATACAGCGCGAATCATAGTGGCCACTTCTAAAAACCTTGAGAAGGCAATTCATGAAGGCACCTTTAATATGGATTTGTATTATGTGCTAAACCGTTTGTCTATTCAAATTCCACCATTACGGACGAGAAAAGTGGATATACCTGAAGTGGCTCTTCATCTCTTGGAGAAGCTTAATCAGGAGTTTGGCATGAATGTAGAAAAAATATCTGATGAAGCTATGGCGAAGTTACAGAAATACGAATGGCCGGGCAACGTGCGAGAACTCGAAAACGTGTTAAGTCGTGCGATGATTTTTATGAAGCATGGATCATCCGTTATCGGGGAAGAAGATATAAGACGGTCGCTTTTCACGAATGAAGTGAAAACAGGCGAGGATATTCTCACTGAAAAAAGCACTTTAGCTTCGATAATGGACGATTACGAAAGAACAGTGCTTGAAAAGGCTTTGGATGAACATGACGGTAACAAATCATTGACAGCGAGCCGTCTAGGAATATCATTGCGCTCCTTATATTACAAACTGGAGAAATACAAACTCATTTGAAGGAGGCTGCTGATATGTCATCACTAGATGCTTTGGTTGAAAAAACGGCTTCTTCCGGAACGCACGTCGTGTCCGTCGCATGCGCCGCGGATAGGGGAGTCCTTGAAGCAGTGGAAATGGCAATTATGAAAGGAATCGCATCTTTTCTACTCTTTGATGATGAAGAACGATTACGTCTAACAATCAAAGATCATTTTCCTGAATTGGACGGACATCCATACATCACTCTTATACACGTCGACAGCAAGGAAGAGGCGGCTGAAAAGTCTGTACGTGCCGTATCAAGCGGTGATGCACAGGTTTTAATGAAAGGCAACTTGCCGACCGCTATCATCCTGAAAGCCGTTTTAAATGGAGATTACGGGTTGCGGACCGGGAAAGTATTGTCCCATGTTGCTGCATTTGAAGTGGACGGCTATGATCGGTTGCTTTTCGTCACAGATGCAGGCATGAATATTGCGCCTAACTTGGAAGAAAAAGCGCAAATCATACGGAACGCAGTAGCTGCTGCAAAGGCATGCGGTGTGGAAATGCCGATTGTCGCCCCGCTTGCAGCGATCGAAACGATCAACCCGGTGATGGTGCCCACAACCGATGCAGCATCGCTTGTCGTCATGAATCAAAGAGGGCAGATTAAGGATTGTGTCATTGACGGTCCTCTTGCCTTGGATAATGCGGTGTCCATCGAATCTGCAAAACACAAAGGGATTACGAGCGAAACTGCGGGATTAGCCGATATTCTTGTAGTGCCTTCAATTGAAGCCGGAAATATATTATATAAATCACTCATGTATTTCGCAAAGGCGAAAGTCGGCGGCATCATACAAGGCGCAAAGGCTCCGATTGTACTGACATCGAGGTCAGATAGCGCAGAAAGCAAGCTTTATTCATTGGCATTAGCCATACAGACATCAAAAAACTAAAAACGGATATTCCGGAGGAGGAAACGCATCATGGAAATTTTTAAATATATGGAAACTCACGATTACGAACAGTTGGTTATTTGCCAAGATAAAACTTCAGGATTGAAGGCAATCATCGCAATCCACGATACAACATTAGGTCCTGCTCTAGGCGGCACCCGCATGTGGACATACGCAAGTGAAGAAGAAGCAATCGAGGATGCACTCCGATTAGCAAAAGGAATGACTTATAAAAATGCAGCGGCAGGACTTGATTTAGGCGGCGGCAAGACAGTTATCATCGGTAATCCGAAAACGGATAAAAACCCAGAGATGTTCCGCGCATTCGGCCGATTCATTGAAGGGTTGAACGGAAGATATATTACTGCGGAGGACGTTGGCACGACAGAAGAGGATATGGATCTGATCCATTTGGAAACAGATTATGTAACAGGCGTTTCCGCGGAGTTCGGTTCATCGGGCAACCCGTCCCCTGTAACGGCGTTCGGTGTATACAAAGGGATGAAGGCTGCGGCTAAGGAAGCATTCGGAAATGATTCCCTTGAAGGCAGGACGGTTGCAGTACAAGGCGTCGGAAACGTTGCTTATAAGCTTTGTGAATACTTGCATGAAGAAGGTGCAAAGCTCATTGTCACCGATATTAATAAGGAAGCGGTCCAACGCGCCGTTGAGGCTTTTGGTGCAACCGCTGTCGAAACGGATGAAATCTATTCGCAAGATGCGGATATTTTCGCACCGTGTGCATTAGGAGCAATCATCAATGACGAAACGATTCCTCAATTCAAAGTGAAAGTGATCGCAGGTTCAGCGAATAATCAATTGAAAAATCCGGAGCATGGCGATACCATCCATGAAATGGGCATCGTCTACGCACCCGACTATGTCATCAACTCAGGCGGCGTCATCAATGTGGCAGATGAGCTTGCAGGCTACAACCGGGAACGGGCATTGAAACGGGTAGCGGGCATTTACGATACAATTGAAAAGATTTTCGCAATCTCCAAGCGTGATAACATCCCTTCCTATGTTGCGGCTGATCGTCTTGCAGAGGAACGGATCGCACGGGTTGCCAAATCACGTGGCCAATTCCTGCAAAAGGAAAAAAGCGTTCTTAATCGAAAAAAATAATATTACCAAAGAAATTTACGTACAGACCGATAGGAGGGATGGCCTGTGCAAAAGAAAAGCTTCCGGATTCTAGTCATCAATCCCGGATCTACATCAACGAAAATCGGTGTGTACGATAATGAAAAAAATATTTTTGAAGACACATTGAGGCATCAAGCGGAAAAGCTTGCACAATTCGCTTCTGTCATCGATCAGTACAGTTTTCGAAAAGATGTCATCCTCTCTTCGTTGAACGCTGGCGGCATCCAATTGACGGATTTGGATGCTGTCTGTGGAAGAGGCGGATTACTCCGACCGATTTCGGGAGGTACATATAACGTCAATGAAGAAATGCTCAACGACTTGAAAAAGGGATTTTCCGGTCAGCATGCTTCCAATCTTGGCGGTATCCTTGCGAATGAAATTGCTTCTGATGCAAGGATCCCTGCCTTTATCGTCGACCCGGTAGTTGTCGATGAGATGCAACCGATCGCCCGTATTTCAGGATTTGCACCGATCAGCAGAAAGTCGATTTTCCACGCACTCAACCAGAAAGCGGTTGCCAGAAGATATGCGAAACAGATCGGTAAAAGCTATAATGAGCTCCGATTGATCGTCACTCATATGGGAGGCGGCATAACTGTTGGAGCACACCGTTACGGCAAAGTGATAGACGTGAATAACGGCCTGCATGGAGACGGGCCGTTCAGTCCAGAACGGGCAGGAACGGTTCCGATCGGCGAGTTGGTCGATCTATGCTATTCAGGAACTTATTTCAGAAAAGAAATAATGGCAAAACTTGTCGGGCAGGGTGGCCTCGTCGGCTATTTAGGAACAAACGACGCTGTCAATGTAGAAAAAAGGATAGAAGCCGGCGACGAGAAAGCAGCACTGCTCTATGAAGCGATGGCTTATCAAGTCGCAAAAGAGATTGGAAGTGCTGCAACCGTGCTCGAAGGCAAAGTCGATGCCATTATATTGACTGGCGGCCTCGCATACGGCAAGGAATATGTAGAAATGATCAAAAACCGAGTTGAGTGGATATCCAAAGTAGTAACATATCCGGGTGAAGACGAGCTGCAAGCCCTTGCGGAAGGGGCTCTACGGGTCATGATTGGGGAAGAGCAAGCAAAAACCTATCCGTCCTAATGGATAGCGAAGAGGAGGCCATGATTACTGATGGCAAACGAATATGATGTAGTAATTTTAGGTGGAGGTACCGGCGGCTACGTCGCTGCTATACGCGCCGCACAATTAGGCCTTAAGACTGCTCTTGTGGAAAAGGATGCTCTTGGCGGGACTTGCTTGCATAAAGGCTGCATCCCGAGCAAAGCCTTATTGAAAAGTGCAGAAGTATATCAAATGACAAAAAATGAAGCAGCCCACTTCGGCGTGGATACGAATGGCACATCTTTGAATTTTGAACGTGTCCAAGCAAGGAAAGATGAAATCGTTCAACAATTGCACAAGGGTGTCATTGGACTAATGAAAAAAGGGAAAATTGATGTCTATGAAGGACACGGCCGCATGTTGGGCCCGTCCATCTTTTCTCCTATGCCGGGTACCATATCAGTTGAAATGAATAACGGGGAAGAGAATGAAATGCTCATCTTGAAAAACTTGATCATTGCTACCGGTTCGAGACCCCGGACGTTACCGGGTTTGGAGATCGATGAACAAAAGGTCCTTTCTTCGGACGGAGCTCTGAAAATGACTGAACTTCCGAAATCGATGCTCATTGTTGGAGGCGGTGTCATCGGAATCGAATGGGCATCGATGTTGAGTGATTTTGGTGTGGAAATCACTGTAATTGAATATGCGGACCGAATCATTCCTACGGAAGATGAAGATATATCGAAGGAAATGAAAAAGCTCCTAACTAAAAAGGGAATTACTTTTGTGACAGGGGCGAAAGTGGCACCCGACAGTGTTACAAAAACAGAGAAATCTGTCACGGTTTCCGCTGAAGTAGCAGGCGAAATGAAGGAATTTACCGCAGAGAAGATGCTCGTTTCAGTTGGACGCCAAGCTAATGTCGAAGGAATCGGCATCGAGAATACAGAAATACAAATCGAAAACGGTTATATTCAAACGAAGCCGACGTATCAGACGAAGGAAAGCCATATTTACGCAATCGGTGATGTGATCGGTGGGCTTCAGCTAGCTCATGTAGCTTCCCATGAAGGCATAGCAGCAGTAGAACATATCGCAGGACGCGCGACTGAACCGATCAATTACACGAACATATCCCGATGCATCTATTCAAGTCCTGAGGCTGCAAGTGTCGGTCTTACGGAAGCGCAGGCTAAGGAACAAGGGTTTGACGTCAAGGTAGGTAAATTCCCGTTTGCTGCAATTGGCAAGGCGCTTGTAAATGGCAATGCCGACGGATTCGTGAAAATTATCGCCGATAAGAAATCGGATGATATTTTAGGTTTCCATATGATCGGAGGTCAAGTAACTGATTTGATTTCGGAAGCAGGACTCGCAATGGTCCTCGATGCGACTCCGTGGGAAGTGGCTTCAACAATCCATCCACATCCATCGTTGTCCGAAGTGATCGGTGAAGCAGCGCTATCAGTGGATGGTATTGCAATTCATATGTAATCGTAATGATCGGAAATGAATTTAAGAAATTCCTTTCCGGTCCGGTCATTTGACTTTAAAAAGAAGGGGGTTTAAAACATGACTAAATCACGTCATGAAGAATTGGGATTGACGAATGAGGATGTATTGGAAATATATGAAACGATGGTCATGGCACGACGTTTGGATGAACGTATGTGGCTTTTGAATCGTGCAGGTAAAATCCCGTTTGTCATATCATGTCAAGGGCAGGAGGCGGCTCAAGCTGGAGCTGCGTATGCACTCGATAAAGATAAGGATTGGATTGCTCCATATTACCGTGATATGGGCGTTGTGCTTCATTTTGGCATGACACCGAAGGAGCTGATGCTGTCTGCTTTTGCAAAAGCGGAAGATCCGAACTCCGGCGGTCGCCAAATGCCTGGTCATTTCGGACAACGAAAAAATCGTATCTTGACGGGCTCATCCCCGGTGACTACGCAGCTTCCTCATGCTGTAGGAGTTGCGCTGGCAGCAAAAATGAAAAACGAGGACTTCATCACATTCGTCACGTTAGGAGAAGGGTCTTCCAACCAAGGTGATTTCCATGAAGGGATGAACTTTGCCGGCGTCCACAAACTGCCGACAGTTATCATGGTGGAAAACAACAAGTATGCGATTTCAGTACCTGTTGAAAAGCAGTTGGCTTGTGAAAATGTTTCCGACCGTGCGATAGGGTACGGAATGCCCGGCGTAACAGTCGACGGGACAGATCCGCTAGAGGTATATCGTGTCGTGAAGGAAGCGGCCGATCGTGCCCGAAACGGAGAAGGTCCGAGCCTCGTTGAAACGATCTGTTACCGACTGACAGCCCACTCTTCAGATGATGATCACCGCCTCTATCGGGATCCGGAAGAGCTTGAAAACGAACGGAAACATGACCCGATCCCTAAGTTTGCGGCTTATTTGAGAGAAGCTGGCGTCATTGATGATGCTTATGAAAAAGAGATGGAAGAACGCATTATGGCAATTGTCAATGAAGCGACCGACTATGCGGAAAAAGCTCCGTATGCAGAGCCTGAATATGCGCTTCGCCATGTTTATAAAGAAGAAGGGGGGAACGAATAATGGCCGTCATTTCGTACATTGATGCAATTACACTTGCCATGAAAGAAGAGATGGAAAGAGACGAAAATGTATTCGTTCTTGGAGAAGACGTTGGAAGGAAAGGCGGCGTTTTTAAAGCGACGACTGGCTTGTATGACCAATTCGGAGAATACCGTGCACTTGATACGCCTCTTGCAGAATCTGCAATTGCGGGCGTCGGAATTGGAGCTGCCATGTATGGAATGCGTCCAATCGCTGAAATGCAGTTCGCAGATTTCATCATGCCAGCTGTAAACCAAATCGTCTCCGAAGCAGCCAAAATCCGCTATCGGTCCAATAACGACTGGTCTTGTCCAATTGTTATTCGTGCCCCGTTCGGTGGTGGTATCCACGGAGCACTATACCATTCCCAATCTGTCGAGTCGATGTTCGCAAGCACACCAGGCTTGAAAATTGTCATTCCTTCGACTCCTTACGACGCGAAAGGTTTGTTGAAAGCGGCAATCAGAGACGACGATCCTGTACTCTTCTTTGAGCATAAACGGGCTTACCGTTTAATCAAAGGGGAAGTCCCTGAAGAAGAATACGTACTGCCTATCGGTAAAGCGGATGTGAAGCGCGAAGGGGATGATATTACGATCATCACTTACGGCCTATGCGTACATTTCGCCTTGCAAGCGGCTGAAAGACTGGCTGAAGATGGCATTTCTGCTCATATTCTTGACTTGCGCACGGTTTATCCGCTGGATAAAGAAGCGATCATTGAAGCAGCTTCCAAAACAGGGAAAGTGCTGCTCGTCACTGAAGACAATTTGGAAGGTAGCATTATGAGTGAGGTTTCTGCAATTATTGCAGAAAACTGCCTTTTTGAACTTGATGCACCTATCAAACGTCTTGCGGGTCCTGACATTCCAGCTATGCCATATGCACCGACAATGGAGAAGTTCTTTATGGTCAACCCGGATAAAGTTGAAAAAGCTGCACGTGAGCTTGCAGAATTTTAATCGGAGAGGAGGTAAATGACATGACAATTGAAAACATAGAAATGCCAAAACTCGGAGAGAGTGTTACAGAAGGAACGATTGAAAAATGGCTCGTTAAGCCGGGGGATACTGTCAATAAATACGATCCTTTGGCAGAAGTGAACACGGACAAAGTGACTGCTGAAATCCCTTCCTCATTCGCTGGAACGATCAAGGAAATCATTGTTCAAGAAGGCGAAACAGTAGAAGTTGGAGTCGTCGTTTGTACGATTGAAACGGAAGGAGGCGCAGAGGCTCCTGTGGAAGCGGTTCCTGCTAATGAAGAACCGGCAAATAAAATGCCGGCAACCGGCTCCCGAAAACCTGCCGCACCTATTAAACGCGAGGTAGGAGCAGCTCGCTTTTCACCGGCAGTGATGAGATTGGCACAAGAACATAGTATTGATCTTTCCCTTGTCCAAGGCTCCGGAAAGGAAGGACGCATTACACGGAAAGATATCCAAAGAATAATCGACAGCGGGGAAATACCAACCGCAGAAACGGTACAAATCGAACAGGCGCCGAAAAGTGTTGAACAGCATGTTTCAGCTCCCGCACAAAGTGCATCTGCAGGTAAAGCGGCGGATCAAGCATCTGTGTCGACTGCTGCAGGTGATATCGAAATTCCGATCACGGGAGTTCGCCGTGCGATAGCCACAAATATGCTCCGCTCAAAACACGAAGCACCGCATGCGTGGACGATGATTGAAGTGGACGTAACAAACCTAGTCCAATACCGTGACTCTTTGAAAAATGATTTCAAGCAGAAGGAAGGCTTCAATTTGACTTATTTCGCTTTCTTCGTGAAGGCGGTCTCCCAAGCTTTAAAGGAATTCCCAATGATGAATTCCATGTGGGCGGGAGATAAGATCATCCAGAAAAAAGACATTAACATCTCCATTGCAGTTGCTACGGAAGATGCACTTTATGTACCGGTCATAAAACACGCTGATGAAAAAACGATTAAGGGAATCGGCCGGGAAATCAATGAGCTCGCATCCAAAGTTCGTTCAGGCAAGTTGAAATCCGATGAGATGCAAGGCGGGACATTCACCGTCAACAATACCGGCTCTTTCGGCTCCATCCAATCGATGGGGATCATCAACTACCCGCAAGCTGCAATCCTGCAAGTCGAATCCATTGTTAAACGTCCTGTTGTCATGAACGGCGGAATGATTGCGGTGCGCGATATGGTCAACCTCTGTCTATCACTTGACCACCGTGTACTTGATGGATTAGTGGCAGGCCGCTTCCTTGCACGTGTTAAAGAAATCCTTGAAAATATTACCGAAAGTAATACATCGGTCTATTGACGAAATAGAAAGCTGTCCTTCTAACTATAAGAGGGACGGCTTTTTGTTATATGGATTTCAGGCAGCTCTTCATTTCCCCTTTAGAGCTTTCAAACAATTGGCAAGTCAGGTAAACTAATAAGTAGTGAAATATAATTTGATGTACTATACATAATTATGGAACAGCTCATAAGACCTTCTCTATCCTGCTTAACGAAAGGAGCAAACTAAATGACAGTTGATAAAATGAAAAAAACTACCTTTCTAAAATCAGACTTTAAACAATGGAAAAAACTTGCCGTCGATTCCTTGAAAGGGAAGCCATACGAACAATTGACGACAGAGACATTGGAAGGCATTGATTTACAACCACTCTATTTTGAAAGAGCAGCTCTTGACAGCTCTTCGGTAGTCGGATCAATGAAACGAAATGCCGGTTGGATCATTGCGCAGCAGACGATTGCAAGCGACGAGGCTGATTTCCTGGAACAATTGGAGGATTCGATTGATAAGGGGAATGAAGCGATTGTATATGACGGTATGAACCAATTTAACTGGAACGACGATCAGCTCTTGCAATTGTCTTCATTCATATCACAATATCCAATTTTCCTTTACAACGTCAGCAATGATGATCCGATTTTAAGGGCATTTGATTTTGTACACCATGAAGTTCGGGAAGCTGTAACCGGTATCGTTCAAGTGAATGACTGGACGATTCCGGTTGGATATAAAAACATCCGGACTGCAGGAGCTGATTTATGGAAAGCTCACCATGAAGGCGCAGATGCGGTCACTGAGCTAGCAATCGCATTGGCGGAAGCTTCCCGAATTGCTGGAAGCTATGATAGCTTCCAAACATTCGCTGACAACTTCTATGTCCGTTTTCCGATTGACACTCATTTTTTCATGGAGATCGCTAAACTAAGAGCATTTCGAGTGTTATGGCAAGCGTTCGCGCATGCGTATGATGTCGAGGAACTACCATTAATACCTGTGATGGCAGTAACATCTTTACGCTCTTTTTCGAAGCTTGATCCATACGTCAACTTGCTCCGTGCAGGGAATGAGACTTTCGCCGCCATTTTAGGGGGAGCTGATATTATACAAGCTCACCCTCACGATATACTGACCGGGCCAAACGCAAGCTCGATCCGGTATAGCCGCAATATGCAGCTCATTCTAAAGGAAGAAACCCATGTGGAAAAAGTTCTTGACCCCGCTGGTGGTTCGTATTTTATTGAAAAGCTGACGGAAGAGCTTGTCGAAAAGTCTTGGAAACTGTTTCTTGAAATCGAGAGCAAAGGCGGTATCGAACGTTTCTATGAGAGCGGCCGATTGCAGGAGAAATTAGGTAAACTGCAAACTGAAACGGCTACAGGCAAAAAAGCACTCATTGGTACAAATGTGTACGCAGAACTTACAGCGATAAACTTTGATGATTGGAATGGCATTGATAAAGTCGACCGATTGGCCGAACCTTTCGAAAAACTCCGTTATTCATTTAGTGAAAATCAGCCAAAAACTGTCATACTGACATTCGGCAAACTGAAAGACTTCAAGCCACGGGCAGATTTCGTGACGGGATTCTTGGCGTCTGGTGGAATTAGAAGCGATTGGAGCCCTGCATTCGAAAGTGTTGAGCAAGCAATTGAATGGATAAAAAGTGAAAAACCGGATTACGCAATTGTCTGTGGTCATGAAGAGATTGTATCGAACGCCATGGAAAATCTCCTTACTCAAATGCCTGCGGGAATATTGCTTGATGTGGCGGGAAGAATCGATGATGAAACATTGCTTATTTGGAAGCAAAAAGGCCTTAACGGCTTGATCTTCAACGGTCAAGATAAAATTGAAAAACTGCAAAACATCTTGAATTCGTGGCAAGGAGGGCTCCAAAAATGAATAAACCCGATTTCAACAAGGTAGACATCAGTAAGATAAACATTCCTAAAAACCCTTCCGTAAACGAAACACCTTTCCTTACAAATGAGGGAATTTCCATCAAATCAGAATACACGAGTGAGGATATAGAAGGTGTAGATCACTTGGAGGACATGCCGGGCATCGCCCCGAATACGAGAGGCCCATACCCGACGATGTACGTTGCACGCCCTTGGACTGTCCGCCAATATGCCGGTTTCTCGACTGCCGAAGAGAGTAATGCATTTTATCGAAGGAATTTGGCGATGGGGCAAAAAGGTCTGTCTGTCGCTTTTGACTTGGCGACACACCGCGGATATGACTCCGATCATCCTAGGGTGACAGGCGATGTCGGTAAAGCGGGAGTAGCAATCGACTCCGTTGAAGATATGAAAATCCTATTTGACGGCATCCCGCTTGACCAGATGTCCGTTTCGATGACGATGAATGGGGCCGTTTTGCCGATCATGGCTTTTTACATCATTGCGGCAGAGGAGCAAGGCGTTTCTCCTGAAAAGCTTGCGGGTACGATTCAAAACGATATATTGAAAGAATATATGGTAAGGAACACATACATCTTTCCCCCTGAAATGTCGATGCGCATTATCGCGGATATATTTGAGTACACATCCAAATATATGCCGAAATTCAACTCGATTTCGATTTCGGGCTACCATATGCAAGAAGCAGGGGCTACGGCAGATATCGAGCTTGCCTATACATTGGCGGACGGGCTTGAATACGTTCGCACCGGCTTGAAGGCAGGAATCGACATCGATTCCTTCGCACCTCGTCTGTCGTTCTTTTGGGCGATCGGCATGAATTATTTCATGGAAATTGCGAAAATGAGGGCGGCACGCAAAATCTGGGCGCAAATGATGCAATCCTTTAACCCGTCCAATCCTAAATCCCTCGCTTTGCGTACGCATTCTCAAACATCGGGATGGAGTTTGACCGAACAGGATCCATTCAATAATGTTACGCGTACATTGGTGGAAGCGAATGCTGCAGCGATGGGGCATACACAGTCCTTGCATACGAACGCGCTAGACGAAGCAATTGCGCTGCCGACGGATTTCTCCGCAAGAATCGCACGGAACACGCAACTGTTCCTGCAAGAGGAAACAAATATGACAAAGACGATCGATCCATGGGGCGGTTCCTATTATGTTGAAAGGCTAACCGCTGATTTGATGGAAAAGGCGTGGGAACTGATTGAAGAAATTGAAGACTTAGGCGGAATGGCCAAAGCAATTGAAACCGGCTTGCCGAAGATGAAAATTGAAGAAGCTGCCGCCAAACGTCAAGCGAAAATCGACTCCCGCACAGAAACGATAGTTGGAGTGAATAAATATCGACTTGAAAAGGAAGAACCTATCGATATATTGGAAATCGACAATACAGTCGTTCGCCAAAAGCAGATTGATCGTATCCGTCAATTGAAAGAACAACGAAATGAAGCAGATGTTAATTCTGCTTTGGGTGCATTAACGGATGCAGCGCGCAGTGGAAACGGGAATCTTCTAGCGTTATCAGTTAAAGCAGCGAGAGCCAGGGCAACAATCGGAGAAATCTCTGATGCAATCGAGAGAGTGTCGGGTAGACATAAAGCGGTTATACGGTCTGTGAGCGGCGTCTACAGCTCGAACTTCTCGAATTCGGAAGAAATTGAAGAAGTGAAAGAGATGACAGATGAGTTTCTGGAACATGAAGGCCGACGTCCACGTATCCTCATCGCAAAAATGGGACAGGACGGTCATGACCGCGGCGCGAAAGTAATTGCTTCCTCTTTTGCGGACTTAGGTTTCGATGTGGACATCGGTCCATTGTTCCAAACTCCTGAAGAGACCGCTTTACAGGCGGCTGAAAATGATGTCCATGTAATCGGTGTAAGTTCGCTTGCCGCTGGACATAAGACACTCGTACCCGCGTTGCGGAATGAGCTTTTGAAAATCGGAAGGGAAGATATCCTTATCGTTGTCGGCGGGGTCATCCCTGCTCAAGATTATGATTTTTTGAGAGAAAACGGCGCGACGGCCATTTTCGGTCCGGGAACGGTCATCCCGGTTGCTGCACAGAAAGTAATAGAAGATATCTATCGCGCGCTTGGGTACGAGGAAGTGACGGAGTGAGCAAGGAAAAACGTTTACAGGACGACAGTGCAATGCATGTCATGAACGGGATCGAGGCAAGTCATGACGGCATGGTTGCCCCAAAACGAAAACGATTTGTGAAAAAAGAAAAGAAAATCGACATCGATGGTTTGCATGAAGAAATCAGCAATGGATCGAGGCTGCATCTTTCCAAGGCGATAACACTTTTAGAGAGCCGGGCGGAACAGGATCAGAAAGCAGGGCAAGAGTTGCTGCGGAAACTGCTGCCGAAAACAGGGAAGAGCATTCGAATTGGCATAACAGGCGTTCCAGGAGCTGGAAAGAGCACTTTTATTGAAACGTTCGGACTTCAATTAGCACAAGAAGGCCATAAGGTGGCTGTACTCGCTATCGATCCGAGTTCTACGGTGACAGGCGGGAGCATTTTGGGCGATAAGACAAGAATGGAGGCGCTCGCAAAGCATCCGAACGCCTTCATCCGTCCATCTCCTTCTTCCGGAACCCTCGGAGGCGTCCATAAAAAAACCCGAGAAACGATGTTGCTTTGCGAAGCTGCAGGGTATGAGATCATCCTTATTGAAACAGTCGGTGTCGGTCAAAGTGAAACCGTTGTCAGAGGGATGGTCGACTTCTTCATGTTGCTCGTTTTGACAGGAGCCGGCGACGAGCTGCAAGGCATGAAAAAAGGGATCATGGAACTGGCGGATTGCATGATCATCCATAAAGCGGATGGCGATAATTTGAAACTTGCAAAGAAGACTGTAAGGGAATACAGACAACTTCTCCATTTCCTCCAACCGGCGACACCCGGGTGGACGACGACGGCATTGCCTGTCTCGTCGCTCGAACGTACAGGCTTAGAATCGGTATGGGAAACAATTAATGTGTTCCAGGAGGAAATGAAAAGCAGCGGCTTCTGGCATGAACGGAGACAAGCCCAAACGAGAGATTGGTTCCATTCGATGATCCAGGATCGATTGATCGATAGTTTCTATTCGCAACATGGTAAGAAGGAACTTGTCGCCGATCTTGAAAAACAATTGCAAACGGGGGAGTTGACAGTTGCGAGCGCTGTTGACATCATCCTTCCGATGAATGACTTCACGCATAGAATGGACAACTAAGTATTCTACTTGTTCTACAAAATCTGCTTTTTTGCAAGTGTAACAACCAACTGCTATGATGAAAATATATTTTGAAAGGGGCCGATTTGAATGACAATGGATTTTAATTTTTATATGGAAGATATTACGAAACAGGCACGGTCTGAAATGGAAGCTAGCGGCTATGAACAGCTGACAACACCTGAGGAAGTGGAAGCGGCATTCAAACGCCAAGGAACGACACTTGTCATGGTGAACTCAGTTTGTGGATGCGCAGGGGGAATTGCACGTCCTGCAGCAGCACACGCTATCCATTACGACAAACGCCCTGATCACCTTGTCACTGTGTTTGCCGGTCAAGATAAGGAAGCAACAGCTTATGCGCGCATGCTATTCGGTGAAGACCATCTTCCGTCCTCCCCATCCTTTGCATTATTAAAGGACGGGAAGCTCGTTGCAGAAGTCGGACGCTATGAGATTGAAGGCCATGATCCGATGTCCGTTGTCACGAATTTGCAAGGCCAATTCGAAGAATATTGTGAGGAAGTATAAATAAACAGTTCTTCCAGGACTGTTTCAGAGTGGAGACAAAAGGGTTGGAAAACAAAATGATTTCCAACCTTTTTCTCAATATATACTTCAGAATGAAGATTTGAGGGAATAACTCTACTACGGTCATTAATTTTATTACCTGATTCTTTTATATTGAAGATACAGTTGCTTAAAGCAGAATGCGGCGACTGAGGTGATACCCGCGGGAAGCATACAGTAAAGGAAATCAACAAAAGCACTCCTCATTAAAAAGACAAGATGTCAAAAGAAAATGTCT
>NZ_OX031157.1:1907500-2000949 GCF_943736995.1 Sporosarcina sp. Marseille-Q4943
CCCTCAAGATGAGATTTCCCATTACATTTGTAAGTAAGATCCCTCAAAGAAGATGAGGTGGATAGGTCCGGGGTGGAAGCGTGGCGACACGTGCAGCTGACGGATACTAATCGATCGAGGACTTAACCTTAAGTTACTTAAGTACGGTTGAACTTGACGTTCAGCGACAATGTTGGTTTTATCTAGTTTTGAACGAACAAGCATCGTTCATACATAGTCTGGTGACGAAGGCGAAGAGGTCACACCCGTTCCCATACCGAACACGGAAGTTAAGCTCTTCAGCGCCGATGGTAGTAGGGGGCTTCCCCCTGTGAGAGTAGGACGTCGCCGGGCAAAGGCCATCCCCTGTGGGGGATGGTTTTTTTTATGTTTAACAATATAACCGAAGGTTAACTATCTGTCGTACCGGTTCCTGCCTCGAACATGGAAGTTAAGCTCTTCAGCGCCGATGGTAGTAAAGCGGCGCAGCCGCTTTGCGTAATTTACACCAACGGTGCAAATTACGCAGGGAACAGGCTTCCCCCTGTGAGAGTAGGACGTCGCCGGGCAAAGGCCATCCCCTTTGGGGGATGGTTTTTTTATGTTTAAAAATCCATACAAATTGGAGCAATATTGTATAGTATAGGGACTCGGTGTACTTCGGCGTCCAAAACAACCCCATCCGAGTGAGCTCCACTTATGCGGATTTATATTGGTTTATGAGCTTTTAATTACGATTATGCGTATTTAGAAAGGTTTATGCGTGCTTCGGAGACTTTATGCGTCTTTGATTCGATTTATGCGTTTCTGAGAGATGAGGGAAGTATACAACGGTTGAAATCATCCGTCTATCATCTTTGCATTGCCCGCAAAGTTGACTTATTGTTGATTAATAAAGGCGAGGAAAGGTGATGATGAGTATGGCTTCCATCTACGATTTTTCGGTTGAAAAGCCGGATGGCGTTTTGCAATCGATGAAGGACTATGAAGGCTCGGTTGCCGTCATTGTAAATACGGCGAGTAAATGTGGTTTTACGGATCAATTCAAAGAGCTTCAACAACTTTACGAGGATTATCGCAATCAAGGATTTGTCGTTCTCGGCTTCCCTTCCGATAATTTCATGAATCAGGAATTCGATTCGATTGAAGAAACGCTGTCGTTTTGCGAAATGAACTATGGAGTGACATTTCCGATGTTTGCAAAGGTGGATGTCGTCGGCGATAATGCAGCTCCGTTGTTTTCATTTTTGACGCAACAAAAAAAGGGGCTGCTAACTGAGGGCATCAAATGGAATTTCACGAAATTCCTTATTGATCGTAATGGGAACGTTCTGGAACGTTTTGCGCCGCAAACATCCCCGACTAAAATGCGAGCCGCGATTGAAAAGTCAATTCAGTGAATTTAAGGAATTCTTTTTCTTATTCATGTCTCCTTGACACGTCTCATAGGCGCTGATAATCTTTTAATAATATTCAACTGCAGATAACGATTATTAGAGGAGGAAAAGAAATGTGGGAATCTAAATTCACTCGCGAAGGGTTGACCTTCGACGATGTATTGCTTGTACCGGGCGCTTCAGAAGTATTGCCGAAGGACGTGAATCTTTCGGTCCGTTTGACAGAGAAAATGACGTTGAACATTCCAATCATCAGTGCTGGGATGGACACAGTGACTGAGTCGAAGATGGCAATTGCAATGGCGCGTCAAGGCGGCCTAGGCATCATTCATAAGAATATGAGCATTGAAGAGCAGGCCGAGCAAGTTGTAACGGTGAAGCGGTCCGAGAATGGCGTTATTACAAATCCTTTCTTCCTCACGCCTGAACACCAAGTATTCGATGCGGAGCATTTGATGGGCAGATACCGCATATCAGGCGTTCCAATCGTTAACAATATGGACGAGCAAAAGCTTGTCGGGATTTTGACGAATCGTGACCTGCGCTTCATCCAAGACTATTCGCTAATCATCAATGATGTGATGACGAAGGAAAACTTAGTGACTGCTCCTGTCGGCACGACGTTGGCAGATGCAGAGAAAATTTTGCAACAGTATAAAATCGAGAAACTGCCGATTGTAGATGAAAATGGAATCTTGAAAGGTCTTATTACGATTAAAGATATCGAAAAAGTAATTGAATTCCCGAATGCAGCGAAGGATCATCAAGGTCGCCTCCTCGTAGGAGCCGCGGTCGGTGTTACTTCTGACACAATGCTACGTGTGCAAAAGCTTGTAGCTGCAGAAGTCGATGTCATCGTCATCGACACGGCGCATGGACATTCGAAAGGTGTGCTTGATACGGTCGCTCAAATCCGTAGAGAGTACCCGGACATTGATATTATTGCAGGGAACGTCGCAACGGCAGAAGCTACTGCAGCTTTATATGAAGCTGGTGCCGACGTTGTCAAAGTAGGAATCGGCCCTGGATCCATCTGTACGACACGTGTCGTTGCAGGTGTAGGTGTACCTCAAATTACCGCTGTTTATGATTGTGCAACTGAAGCTCGCAAGCACGGAAAAACAATTATTGCGGACGGCGGCATTAAATACTCTGGTGATATCGTTAAGGCCTTGGCTGCTGGTGGACATGTCGTCATGCTCGGAAGCTTGCTTGCCGGCACGACGGAAAGCCCTGGAGACTCGGAAATCTTCCAAGGAAGACGCTTTAAAGTGTACCGTGGTATGGGATCTGTCGGTGCAATGGAACACGGTTCAAAAGACCGTTATTTCCAAGAGGATGCGAAGAAATTGGTACCCGAAGGAATCGAAGGCCGTATGCCTTATAAAGGGCCAATCGCTGATACGATTCACCAACTTGTTGGGGGAATCCGCTCAGGCATGGGCTATTGCGGTACGAAGGATCTTCACGATCTTCGCGAAAAAGCTCAGTTCATACGCATGACGGGTGCTGGTTTGCGCGAAAGCCATCCGCATCAAGTGCATATTACGAAGGAAGCGCCGAACTACTCCATTTCGTAATAAGTGGAGACAGTAACTATGGAACTTCAGCACCTTTCCGCACGTCTCGATATAAGCGGAAAGGTGCTTTTTTAATCGAATCCCCTAATCGTGTTCATGATGTGATAAAATATAAAGTGGAAAATTGCAATGACGGAGGTAGTTTGGTGAAACGGGAAATGAGAAAATGGGTTGCTTTGCTGATCATTCCATTCGTATTGATGATGACGTTCGGCACAGCGCCTGCACAAGCAGAATCGACACTCGGCATTCATGTAGATGGTGCCATTCTAATTGACGCGGATAGTGGAAAAATCTTATACGAAGAGAATGCAGATAAACCACTCGGCATTGCAAGTATGTCTAAGATGATGACTGAATATATCCTATTTGAAGCAATAGAAGAAGGCAAAATCAGTTGGGACCAGGAATACAAAGTCACTGATTACACGTATGCCATCTCGCAGGACAGGCGTCTAAGCAATGTGCCGCTCCGTAAAGATGGAACGTATACGATCAGGGAGCTTTATGAAGCATTGGCAATCTATTCAGCGAATGCTGCAACAATCGCTATTGCCGAAACGATTGCAGGAACGGAAACAGAATTTCTAAAATTGATGGATGCCAAAGCGAAGGAAATCGGTTTGGTCGATTATAAGTTCGTCAACTCAACAGGTTTGAACAATGAATATTTACAAGGGATGCATCCGCAAGGTACAGGGGTGAATGACGAAAACGTCATGCCTGCCAAATCAGTTGCAAAGCTTGCATTCCACTTGATGAAAGATTATCCGGAAGTTTTGGACACGACGAAAATCAATTCGAAAATATTCCGTGAAGGAACATCAGATGCCATCAAAATGGACAACTGGAACTTCATGCTTCCAGGTTTCGTTTACGAATATGAAGGCGTCGACGGACTGAAGACAGGAACGACTGATTTCGCAGGACATTGCTTTACGGGAACGGCGAAACGAGGAGACAAGCGACTCATCGCTGTCGTCATGAAAGCTGTAGACGCAAATGGAGTCGGTTCCTACAAGGCACGCTTTGACGCGACTCGGGCGTTGTTCGATTATGGATTCAGCCAGTTTTCCGAAGAAGAGCTTCTTCCGGCAGGATACCAATTCAAAAAGCAAAAAACATTGGACGTACTGAAAGGGAAAGAGAAAACCGTTTCCATAGAAGTGAAAGAGCCAATTCGAGCAATGATCAAATCGAATGAAAAGGATCTTTTCGAGCCACAGCTTGTCCTTGATGAGTCCTTATTGAAAGATGGTGCACTCGAAGCGCCTATCAAAAAAGGCACGGTCGTCGGACATGTGAAGCTCGTTAAAAAAGAGGGCGAGGATTACGGATTCATCGAATCAAAAGACCTCGGCATGGATGTCGTCGTCACAGATGATGTCGAAAAAGCCGGATGGTTTGCGCTAATGATGAGCGCAATCGGTGATTTCTTCGTCGGTATTTGGGAAAGTGCAACTGGGTTTATAAAAGGTTTATTTAAGTAATATTTATGGAAAACATGATAACTAGTGATATTTTCAGCCTGATTGAAAACGCTTGTCAGCCTAGGCGCGAAGTGGAGCGAAGACGTGAATAGAACTAAGGTTCATGAGCGGACGAGCGACACGAGCAACAACGGATGCGAGCGTTTGTCAACAGGCTGAGGTGATGGGTCCGTCAAGGGCCCATCACCTTTTTTTAATTTTCCATGCGTCCATGAGTTGCTCAACGGTCCATGCAATCTGGTCGTCTGCCAAGCCGCCGAAGCCGATTAGAAAGGATGGCCGTACGCTCTTCGCGGCGATGCGGTATTCATTCAATCCGTATACGCGTATGCCTTTGGTGAGAGCTGCCTTGGACAATGCATCTTCATCCTCGTCTGTATGAACATTGATGAGGATATGCATGCCCGCCTCGTCACCCGAGAATGAAATTGTCGGGGCATATTGCTGCAGGGAATCCGTAAGCAGTTGCAACTTGCGTTTATACACTTTCCGCATCCGGTTCAAGTGTCGGGCAAAATGGCCGTCAGCCATGAAACGGGCAAGCGTGTGCTGGTCAAGTCGCGGCACTGTTGACGAGTAATGGATGAATGCCTCCTCGTAGCGTTTACGCAAAACGGGAGGGAGCACCATATAGGCGATCCGAAGCGATGGCATAAGAGATTTGGAAAAGGTGCTGACGTAGATGACCTTGCCGGCTTTATCCATCCCTTGTAATGATGGGATCGGGCGTCCTGTATAGCGGAATTCGCTATCGTAATCATCCTCGATGATAAAATTGCTAGCACTTGCAGCCGCCCAGTTCAATAATGCCGTTCTACGCGCTGCAGAAAGCACTGTGCCGGTAGGGAACTGATGGGAAGGTGTCACGTAGGCCACCGTCGCTTCGGACTGCTGGAGCGCCTGTACGTCCATTCCTTCCTCGTCGACCGCAATCGGCACCGCTTCCCTGTTATTGTGGAAGAACACATGATGGGTGAGCGGATAGCCAGGATCCTCGATCGCATATTTTGCCTGTGGTCCGAGCAGCCGAATGAGCAACGGCATAAGCTGCTCTGTACCGGAGCCGACGATGATCTGGTCCGCGGAGCAATCGACTCCTCTCGAATGATACAAATACTTCGCGATTTCCTGACGAAGCTCTACATCACCGTGTGGGTGGCCCAATAGCAGGAGATGATTTGCAGATTCATCAATGGTGTCTTTTGCGTATTTCCGCCATTGCTTGAAAGGGAATGACTCCGTATCGATTTTACCCGGGGAAAAGTCAATCTCCAGCTCTTTCTGCTCCTCTTCAGCAGCTACAATCACTGCCTCAGTCGGTTGTACGTACGCCAATTCGCCAATTTCCTGCACGAAATAACCTCTTCGCGGTTTTGAGGTAATAAACCCTTCCGCGGCAAGCTGACCATAGGCAATCTCGATTGTCGTTTGACTAACGTCGAGAAAATCGCCGAGTTTACGTTTCGAAGGGAGCTTTTCGCCGACAGCAAGTTTCCCTTCGGTGATATCCTTGCGAATTTGCTGGTAAATTTGCTCGTATAGAGGGGTTTCACTTTCTTTATTTAGTTCAATCAATAACATTTCCAATTTCGACACCTCAATCTGACCACTTCGAATTTCGGTAAACTGAGTATTTCAATATGGTCATACTCTAGTATACTGAATGAAATGAAAAGGGGGAAGAGTAAATGGAATTTAAATATGGCGGCGTCATTATGGATGTTATCAACGCGGAGCAGGCAAAAGTGGCAGAGGCAGCGGGTGCAGTTGCCGTCATGGCACTTGAGCGTGTCCCTTCGGACATTAGGGCAGCCGGCGGTGTCGCACGTATGGCGGATCCGCGCATCGTGGAAGAGGTTCAAAAAGCGGTATCGATTCCGGTCATGGCAAAAGTACGAATCGGACACATTTCGGAAGCGCGTATACTAGAAGCGATGGGTGTCGACTTCATTGATGAAAGTGAAGTGTTGACCCCGGCGGATGACGAGTTCCATTTATTGAAGAGCGATTATAGAGTGCCATTTGTCTGTGGGGCACGCAATCTTGGGGAAGCAGCACGGCGTCTCGGAGAAGGGGCAAAGATGCTTCGTACGAAAGGGGAGCCTGGAACGGGCAATATCGTTGAAGCGGTTCGCCATCTTCGCCAAGTGAATGCGCAAGTGAATCAAATCGTTCATATGAATAATGATGAATTGATGGTGGCGGCGAGAGATCTAGCTGCACCCTATGATGTATTGCTTGCGATTCGTGAAACGAAACGTCTACCGGTTACCAATTACGCGGCAGGCGGCGTAGCGACTCCTGCGGATGCGGCGCTCATGATGGAACTCGGCGCTGACGGCGTATTCGTCGGATCAGGCATCTTCAAATCCGACAACCCTGAACGATTCGCGCGTGCAATTGTCATGGCGACGGAAGATTTCCGAAACTATGCATTGATCGGTGATTTATCCAAAGACATCGGTACGCCGATGAAGGGGCTGGAAATTAGTAAGCTGCCGGAAAGTGAATTGATGGCGGTGCGTGGAGTTTGAAAATGAAAGCCAGGGCATTTTACATGCTCTGGCCTTTGCCATTTATGCTTTTTTGGAATAAACTCAAAGGAGTCAGGAGGACTCAAGTTGGCAGAGCTTTTAAAAGTATTCGAAGAAAATTATAAATATGTATGTGATGAAACGAGAGGGACCATCCATAAGAAAGGTTTATGGCACGAGACGTTCCATTGTTGGCTTGTGGATGATACGAACGTTTTTATTCAAAAAAGAAGCGCGACTAAAAAGGATTTCCCTAGCCTATATGATATTACAGCTGCGGGTCATTTGCAGGCGGATGAGGAAGTTATGGACGGAATTCGTGAAGTCGAGGAGGAGCTCGGCATAAAAGTGGACCCTTTTAAGCTGAAACGGATGGGTTTCGTTCGGGATGTCATCAAGTTGCCGGGGTTCATTGACAAGGAATTTGCAAATGTTTTTCTATATCATTCAACTTTTGCATTCGAGGAATTTACATTGCAGCAAGAGGAAGTGGAAAGCATCCATTCCGTTTCGATAGAAAATTTGCAGGCACTCTTCACAGGAGAAGTGGAAACTATCACGTGTACGGACGATAATTCCACGGATATCACGCTGGCCGACTTTGTTCCACATGAAACAGCATACTTTCAAGCGGTCGGAGAATTCTTGAGTCTTGCCAAAAGTGGCGGCATGTAGTAAAGTGATGTTAATTTCAAATAAAAGACGATGATGGGAAGCAGTAGCAAGCACGTTTTTCCAAGAGAGCCGGCGGGTGGTGCGAGCCGGTAAAGACACTTGCGAATCCGTCCCTGAGTAGCCGGGCTGAACGATTAGTAGGCCTAGCCGGACATTGAACCGTTATTTCAAAGAGTGGATCAGCTATTTTGCTGATCAATTTGGGTGGCAACGCGGGTAGTTCTCGTCCCTTGTATAGGGGATAGAGGGCTTTTTTTGTGTTTTCAATTATAATAACTGGCTCATCATCGTTTTTTGAGTAATTCAGGATTAGAGCGAAAGGCGGCGACTCCTGCCGGAACAGCGCGAGCTGAAAGCCCCGCAGGAACGAAGTGACGAGGAGATTGAAGCCGTGCCCGCGGAAAGCGTCCGCCTGTAGCGGAAATCTGGTTATAAGTTCGTAACAAATAAAGGAGGAATCGGTTATGTTAGACATTAAATTGCTTCGTGCGAACTTCGATGAAGTGAAAGAAAAGCTTACGAAGCGCGGGGAAGACTTGACGGATTTGGATAAGTTCGTCGGGCTGGATGAAAAGCGGAGAGAACTGATTGCGAAAGTGGAAGTGCTAAAGGCTGAACGCAATGAAGTTTCGCAAAGAGTGGCGGAAATGAAACGCAATAAGGAAAATGCGGATGACGTCATCGCGCGCATGCGTGAAGTCGGTGATGAAATCAAAACACTTGATGAGCAATTGCATCAAGTCGAAGAAGATCTGAACTACATCATGATGCGCATTCCGAATATCCCACATGAGTCTGTTCCTGTCGGCGATAGCGAAGACGATAACGTCGAAATTCGTACATGGGGCGAGAAGCCGGAATTCGGTTTCGAACCAAAGCCACATTGGGAGATCGGCACGGATCTGAACTTGCTTGATTTTGAAAGAGCCGCAAAAGTGACGGGGAGCCGTTTCGTGTTCTACCGCGGGCTTGGTGCAAGACTGGAGCGGGCGTTGATCAACTTCATGCTCGATCTGCATATAGAAGAGCACGGCTATGAGGAAATGTTGCCGCCATATTTGGTGAACCGCACGAGCTTGACGGGGACAGGTCAGCTTCCGAAGTTTGAAGAGGATGCGTTCCTAGTTGAGGAAGAGGATTATTTCTTAATTCCAACGTCTGAAGTTCCGGTGACGAACTATTACCGTGACGAAATCATTGACGGTGCTCAATTGCCGATCGCCTATACGGCTTACAGCACGAACTTCCGTTCAGAAGCTGGATCTGCAGGCCGCGATACTCGTGGATTGATTCGCCAGCATCAGTTCAATAAAGTAGAGCTTGTCCGCTTTGTGAAGCCGGAAGAGTCGTATGATGAGTTGGAGAAGTTGACGGGGCATGCGGAGAAAGTGCTTCAATTGCTTGGACTGCCATACCGTGTCCTGAAAATGTGCACGGCGGACCTTGGTTTCACGGCTGCGAAGAAATACGACATCGAAGTATGGATTCCGACGCAAGACACATACCGTGAAATCTCTTCTTGCTCAAACTTCGAAGATTTCCAAGCGAGACGCGCTTCTATCCGTTTCCGTCGCGAGCAAGGTGCGAAGCCTGAATTCGTGCATACGTTGAACGGAAGCGGTTTGGCGGTCGGCCGGACTGTTGCTGCCATCTTAGAAAACTTCCAGCAAGAGGACGGATCTGTCATCATTCCGGAAGTATTGCGTCCGTATATGGGTGGAAAAGAAGTTATTCGATAAGAAAAGCGATGCGGGGTCAATCAATCGACTTCACGCATCGCCTTTTTTTGCGCCTTCTTTTTTTCCCGTAGCATTCTGAAAAAGCTTGTCAACATACCGCCACATTCATCTCCAAGCACACCTTCCGCCACTTCGCATTCATGATTGAAGCGCGGGTCGTTCAGCAATCGATACAATGAATCGACGCAACCGCCTTTCGGATCACGTGCCCCATACACGACACGTGGAATCCTCGATTGTAAAATCGCGCCCGCACACATTGGGCACGGTTCAAGGGTCACATACAAAGTCGTCTCTTCCAATCGCCAACTGCCGAGGGCATTGCATGCGTCTTGTATGGCAGATAATTCTGCGTGTGTGACAGCATTTTGTGACGTTTCCCGTAAGTTATGTCCTTTGGCAATTACCTCGCCGTCTTTCACGATAACCGCCCCGATCGGAACTTCACCAATCGCCTCAGCCTTTCTAGCTTCTTCTATCGCAAACCGCATGAAGCGGCGGTCCATTTCAAATACATCCATCATTCATCGCTCCTTGCAATTAGTGTACCATCCTACAAAGGGCCTTGCCATTTTGCGGCAACGTCTATGTTTCATCATCCTTGTATGATAAAATGAAGTGCAGAAATTGACGAATCAAAGGAGAGCTTGTTATGTCTGTTCCGTTCATTACGGTAGAGGGGCCGATTGGCGTAGGTAAAACGACGTTATCAAAGGCGATTGCAGAAGCGCAACGGTTCCATCAGTTAAGCGAAATCGTGGATGAAAATCCATTTTTGAATAAATTTTATGAAGACATCGAGGAGTGGAGCTTTCAAACCGAAATGTTCTTCCTCTGCAACCGATATAAGCAGTTAAGCGACATCCATAAGAAGTTTTTAAGTCGGCAGCAGCCGGTCGTAGCGGATTATCATATTTTCAAGAACCTCATTTTCGCAAGGCGTTCGCTCCCAGCGGATGAATACGCGAAATACGAAGAGATTTATTATATTTTAACGAAGGACATGCCGGTTCCGAATGTCATCATCTATCTGCATGCCACGCTCGATACGTTGATGAAGCGGATTGCGCTTCGCGGACGGGATTTCGAAAAGAATATCGATCCTTCCTATTTGCGACAGCTCTCGGAGGATTATGAACAGTTCATCACCGACTTTGAAGCTGCCCATCCGGAAATTCCGGTCCTGCATTTCAACGGTGATAAATTAGACTTTGTCAATGACACAGGGGATTTACAAACGATCCTCGGCAAAGTCGACGAGACGATCAGAAAAGGAGCAGTACAATGAATTTACGAGAAAAATATGGGATTCCGAAAAATGCGGTCATTACGATTGCGGGGACAGTCGGAGCCGGTAAATCGACAATGACGAATGCACTTGCGAAAGCATTGGATTTTCGGACGTCCTTGGAGAACGTGGATAAAAATCCGTACCTTGACCGGTTTTACGATGACTTTGAAAAATGGAGCTTCCACTTGCAAATCTATTTTCTGGCGGAACGCTTCAAGGAACAGAAGCGGATTTTTGAATATGGCGGCGGCTTCATCCAAGACCGCTCCATCTATGAAGATACAGGTATTTTCGCCAAAATGCATAAAGATAAAGGGACGATGGATCCGGTTGATTACGACACATATACGAAACTGTTTGACGCGATGGTTATGACTCCGTATTTCCCGCATCCTGACCTGCTCGTCTATTTGGATGGACCATTCGAGAAAATCCTAGCGCGAATCCAAGAGAGGTGCCGTCTGATGGAACAGCAGACCCCGCTTTCCTATTGGGAAGAGCTTCATGAGCGCTATGTAAAATGGATTGATTCCTTCAATGCTTGTCCGGTGCTTCGAATCGATATTACGGATTACGATTTGAAAAACAATCCCCATGAAGTGGAAACAGTTGTCGAGCGGATCGGTAATATGCTGAATTTGTCCGCAGCGCTGAAGAAATAAGGAAAGAGCAGCCAACAATTAGGCTGCTCTTTTTTTTCACCTCTATCACTTTGTTCGAATATATATGTACTGACCCAAGTATGAATGTTGGAGTGGTGTAATGAATCAATTTTATGGAAATGTCCTGCCGATGCAACCGATCCAACCTATGCAACCCATGCAACCGATTAATTGCTATAGCAAAGGCCAAGTCGAATTATGGAATAAAAATCGGCTTCTCTGGCAGCAACATGTCTATTGGACACGGATGGCCGTTACGGCATTGGTCTTCAAGCTTCCAGATGTGAACTTTGTACTCGCTCGCCTGTTGCGTAATGCAACGGATATGGGAGATTCCTTAAGACCGTATTATGGTGATCAAATCGCAAATGCTTATGGAAACCTCATAAGAGAACATCTCACAATCGCGGCAGATTTGGTGACTGCTGCTGTTAACGGAGAAACGGAAAAGGTGGAGACGTTAGAAGCGAATTGGTACCGAAATGCGGACGAAATTGCTGAATTTCTGAATCAAATCAATCCATATATCGACAGAGAAGCTTTCCGGAAGATGATGTATTCTCATTTGGCTTTGCTGAAGCTCGAAGCGGTATGTTTGATCCAAAAGAATTTCGAACTGGAAGTGCAAGTATTCGACCGGATTGAAGCGGAGGCATTGATGATGGCAGATATGATATCGGAAGGCATATTTAAGCAATTTCCATACATGTTCGTACCAAAATGAAAAAGGACACGTAGCGTGTCCCTTTTTTCATGACTGTACATATGATTTTACGAAAAACTCGTTATATAACTCTTTCAAACTCTTCGTTTCGTCCTTCACTTTCACCCCGAAGACGAGGCTCACTTCCGATGATCCTTGGTTGATCATCTCAATGTTGGTGCCGCTTCTCGCAATGGCAGTCGCAGCCCGAGCAGCTAATCCGGTCGTATACTGCATGCCTTCCCCGACGAGTACGATCATCGAGTAATCATGCTCCACGATGACAGCATCCGGTTCCAATTCTTTATGGATCCGTTCCACAATCCGCTCTTCCTTCTCCTTCGTCATGAAACGACTGCGGATGATAATGGAGAGGTTGTCGATGCCGGACGGCGTATGCTCGTACGAAATTCCCTCTTCCTCGAAAATTTGCAGGAGCCTGCGGCCGAAGCCGATCTCCAAGTTCATTAAATATTTGTCGACGTAAATGGCGGTGAATCCGCTGTCCGCAGCAATTCCAATCACTTGTTGCTCATTGTAGTCCCGTTCTTTAACGATCAAAGTCCCTGGTGCATCGGGATTGTTCGTGTTTTTGATGCTGACAGGGATTGATTTCCGGAAAGCCGGGATGAGCGCCTCGTCATGGAAAACGGAGAATCCCGCGTACGCTAGCTCCCGCATTTCGCGGTATGTCATTTTTTCGATGGCGACAGGGTTTTCGATGACAGTCGGATTGGCAGCGAAGACCGAATCGACATCCGTAAAGTTTTCGTATAGATCTGCTTTTACAGCAGCTGCAATGATCGAGCCAGTAATATCCGAGCCGCCCCGATTGAATGTACGGAGTGTTCCGTCTTCCGTGTAGCCGAAAAACCCTGGGAAAACAATAATACCCGGTTCATCTCGCAATTTGGCGAGTCGTTCATCCCCCTCAGGCAATGCCCGAACGCGCTCCGGCCGATTGTTTACGAGCAATCCACCCTCCCTAGGGCAGACATACTTCGCCTCAACACCGATATATTGAAAATACGCAGCTATCAGTTTTGCATTATTATCCTCGCCCGCCGCTTTCATCGTATCCATGAACAGGAGGGAATCCTCTTTATTACGGGAAAGACGGTCGCGTAAATCGAGCTCGATCTCCTCAATGATCGTGCCCTCGAGGCCAAGGTTTTCAGCAATCGAGCGGTACCGATCGATCACTTCCAGCAGATCGCTTTCCGCATTTTCATTCGCCAAAGCCTTCTCCCCAAGCCGGATGAGGAGGTCTGTCACTTTAATGTCATCCGAGTAGCGTTTTCCGGGTGCTGAAACAACAACGATTTTACGGTCACTGTCAGAAGTTACAATATCGACTACTTTTCTAATTTGCTCGGCTGTCGCAACAGATGTGCCACCGAATTTACATACTTTCATATTTATCAAATCCATTCTTTAATAATATTACAATTCATGATATCTTGAACTTTAACATAAATGGGGTTGTTATTGAAAGTTTATTTCTCTATAATGTCCTTATGCGGAGAACGATTGTTTTTTCATAGTGTACATATAGTGAGGAGAATCGTCAAATATGATAAATGAAATTAATATCGGTTTACTCGGATTCGGTGTCGTAGGCGGCGGTGTAGCTGAAATCCTGCATCGGCACCAAGATGACTTGAGCCATAAATTAGGCGTTCCTGTAAAAATAAAAAAAGTTCTCGTGAAAGATGCTACGAAGAAAAGAGATACGGAACTGTCATCGGATATTTTCACAACAGATCTGGATGAAGTGATTGAAGATCCTGCGATCGACATCATTGTGGAAGTGATCGGTGGGACAAGCGAAGCGAAACAGGCGATTGAAAAGTCGCTTCGTGCGGGCAAAGGAGTCGTGACGGCGAATAAGGACGTCATGGCACAATTCGGCCATGAACTATTGAAATTGGCGGATGAACATAAATGCGACCTGTTTTATGAAGCGAGCGTCGGGGGAGGCATCCCGCTCATCCGGACGCTTGAAGATGGACTTGCTTCCGACCGGATCAGGGCGCTGACAGGCATTGTGAATGGAACAACGAATTTTATTTTGACGAAAATGAAACATGAAAAGAAAACGTATGAAGAGGCATTGGCAGAAGCGACGGAACTCGGATATGCGGAAGCCGACCCGTCAGCGGACGTCGACGGCATCGATGCGGCAAGGAAAATGGCGATTCTTGCGTCACTCGCATTTTCAACAGAAGTCCGTTTGGAAGACGTTTTTGTGAGAGGGATGAAGGATATCCAGGATGGCGACCTTGAATTGGCGGAGCAGTTCGGCTTCACCGTGAAGATGGCGGGATCTGCGAAAAAGGATGAAGATGGAATTGAAATCTCCGTTGAACCGGTATTCATCCAAAATTCGCATCCGCTTGCCTCCGTGAATAATGAATTCAATGCGGTCTATGTATACGGGGACACAGTCGGAGAGACGATGTTCTACGGACCTGGGGCGGGCTCGTTGCCGACAGCTACTTCGGTCACAGGAGACGTCGTCGCAGCGTGCCGCAATTTATTGCTAGGCGTAAATGGGAAGAGGCTCCATTCGCCGCAATTTGCATATAAAGTGAAAGACAACAATCAAATCATCGGTCGCTACTTCCATCGGATTTCCGTAAAAGACGAAGTGGGCGTACTGACGAAATTGGCATCGATCTACAGCAAACATGGGGCAAGCCTAGCTACCGTCGTCCAGCATGAAGGGGACAACAATGGTGGCGTCGACTTGATCATGATTACACACAACACTTCAAGGCAACAGCATTTGGACATCATGAATGAATTGCATAACACACCGGAAGTGAACGGCGTTGTTAGCTACTACCGAGTGGAGGGCGAAAGCAGATGAGAAGATGGAATGGATTGATCGAAGAATATAAAGAATGGCTTCCGGTAACCGACAAAACGCCGGAACTCACATTGCAGGAAGGGAACACACCGCTCATCCATTTGAAAAACCTCTCCGAACAATGGGGCGTCAACCTGTACGTCAAAACCGAAGGGACAAACCCGACAGGCTCTTTCAAGGATCGCGGCATGGTAATGGCCGTCGCTAAAGCGAAAGAGGAAGGGAAGACCGCGCTCATCTGTGCCTCCACGGGCAATACATCCGCTTCTGCAGCGGCATACGGCGCACGCGCAGGCATGCGGACAATTGTCGTTATCCCGGAAGGACGGATCGCGCTCGGGAAATTGGCGCAGGCAAAAATGTACGGCGCGGAAATTGTGGCAATCGAAGGGAATTTCGACGAAGCGCTGCGCATGGTGCGTGAAGCTGGAGAAGGAAAAATCGCCCTCGTCAATTCAGTGAATCCTTACCGGTTGGAAGGCCAAAAGACAATTGCATTTGAAACGATCGAGCAATTAGGGAAAGTGCCGGATATCTTTGCATTGCCTGTCGGGAATGCAGGGAATATCTCCGCCGCTTGGAAAGGCTTCAAGGAATATGACGAAAAGAAAGGATCCGGCACACCGAAGTTGTTAGGGGTACAGGCGGATGGTGCAGCTCCGATCGTCTATGACCGCGTATTCGAAGAGCCTGAAACGGTCGCGACTGCTATCCGGATCGGGAATCCCGCAAGTTGGAACTTGGCAACGGCAGCGCTTGAAGAGTCAGACGGAGCGATTCTTTCCGCAACAGATGAGGAGATTTTGGAGGCATACCGTCTATTGGCTTCGACGGACGGCATTTTCGCAGAGCCCGCTTCATGCGCGACAATTGCAGGCATTAAGAAACGTCTCGATGCCGGACTGATTGAGAAAGGGACGACGATTGTCGGTGTGCTGACAGGAAACGGCCTGAAGGATCCGGAAACGGCCATCCATGTGAATGAAGGGCAGCCATTCCTCTCCCGGGAGCAGTTCGATGCCTTTTTAAATGAATTGAAAGGGGCCCCGAACTGATGGAAGAACCATTATTTACAGTCGTCGTCCCGGCCACGACGGCGAATTTGGGACCCGGGTATGACAGCGTCGGAATGGCGCTCTCCTTATATATGACCGTATCCGTTACACCTGCTGATACATGGTCTGTGTTATATGAAGGGGATGAATACGCAAAATTGACGACGGGTCCGGATAATTTGATCGTCCGGACGGTCCAGGAAGTGGCGGAACGTTTCGGGAAAGCAGCCGCCCCCCATTCATTGAAAGTCTCTTCCGACATCCCTCTTGGCAAGGGCCTAGGCAGCAGTGCGACCGCCATCGCTGCCGGCATCGTCATTGCCGATACGCTTCTCGGACTGGACTTGCAGCCACTCGAGAAAGCGCGAATCGGGAGTGAACTGGAAGGTCATTCGGACAATGTGACTGCAGCATTGCTTGGGGGTATAACGGTTACTTACTTCACTGAGGGGGAATTGGAAATCATCCATTTGCCTCGTCCCGCTATCGGTACAGTTGTCCTCGTGCCTCCGAAGGCGCTCGGCACGGAGGAATCAAGAGGCCTTCTTCCGAAAGAGCTGCCGCATTCGGAAGCGGTCGCAGGCAGTGCGGCCAGCAGCATGATGACAACGGCAATGGCTATCGGTGACTGGGAACTGGCGGGCCGAATGATGGAAAAAGATGTTTTCCATGAGCCGTACCGCAAAAAGCTATTTCCGGAATTTGATGGAATCCGTGCTTATTGCAATGAAATTGGCGCCTATGGCATGACGATCAGCGGCGCTGGCCCATCTTTATTCGTAGCTGTGAAGGAAGGTACAGAAGAGGAAGTAGCGGAGAAACTGAAGCGGAAATTTCCGTACTATGATGGATTCGCCCTGCAACCAGCCGACTCAGGCGCAAAGATACAAAAATAAAAACGCCCAACCGGAATGCCGGTTGGGCGTTTTGAAATGTTTCAGATGAATGTCCGTAAACGGATTTCTATCTCCAACTTATGCGCTATTTTAAAATGAATGGCGGAGGAAGAGGGATTCGAACCCCCGCGGGCTTTAACACCCCTGTCGGTTTTCAAGACCGATCCCTTCAGCCGGGCTTGGGTATTCCTCCGTATCAACAAAACATAATTTATCATAATTCAACATAAAGTGTCAACTACTTATCTCCCGCTCTTTTTATTAAGTTTATTCATAGAAGTCTGTCACTTGAAATGCTGACGGGAGAAATCCTTCGCAAGGAATGAGAACTCTTTCGTCGTAAACGAGAACTTTTGCACGGGTAATGAGACATAATCACGATGAAAGAGAACTTTTCACTTAAGAACGAGAACTCTATGTCTATAATAGATAACTTTTCTTCCAGGATTGAGAACTCTTTCACGGACAACGAGAAAATCTTCGCCTTATGCCTTTTGCATTTAAAAGGGGGTGGGTTGATTTTATCCTCGAAATCATGTATACTAATAGAGCCGTGCTAGGTGGGGAGGTAGCGGTGCCCTGTAACTTGCAATCCGCTCTAGCAAGACTGAATTCCTTTCCCGAGGCTGTTTCCGCATGTAGGGCCTGCCTCTTGCACGTAGTGTTGACGTCTGGGTCCTGCGCAATGGGAACCCATGAACCATGTCAGGTCCGGAAGGAAGCAGCATTAAGTGGTATTTCTCATGTGCCGCGGGGCAGCCTAGGCTGAGCTGTCGACAGGAGTAACGCTTATGTGCGGCAGTCGAAGGAAGGTGCACGGCATTACATATGCAAATTCAACTCGTCCGTTTACCGGGCGGGTTTTTTTATACTTATAACGGCGGATACCGAAGTTAGTAGTAACTTTAAGATAAGGTCTATTCCATCCAATTATGCTATAATAAAAGAACTATTTCATCGAAAAGGAAAGGAGGGGGAATGGTGGTTTATCAGGCTTTTTATCGTGTCTACCGACCGCAGTCCTTCAGCGAAATGTCCGGTCAGCGACACGTCAAGCAAACTTTGCAAAACGCCTTGCTGCACAATAAGACGTCCCATGCGTATCTTTTTTCAGGACCGAGGGGGACGGGGAAAACGAGTGCCGCGAAGGTTTTTGCAAAGGCATTGAATTGCGAGAACGGTCCGGCGAGTGAGCCGTGCAATGAATGCCCGACATGCATAAGTGTGACGGAAGGGTCGAACACAGATGTCATCGAATTTGACGCCGCTTCGAACTCACGTGTCGAGGAGATCAGGGACATTATCGAGAAAGTCCGATTTGCCCCATCGAATGCTCGCTTCAAAGTCTATATTATCGATGAAGTGCATATGTTATCCAATTCAGCGTTCAACGCCCTTTTAAAGACGTTGGAAGAACCGCCGCCGCATGCGGTATTCATATTAGCGACGACAGAGCCCCATAAGCTTCCGTTAACCATCATTTCCCGCTGTCAGCGTTTCGATTTCAAGCCGATCACGTCAGCTGAAATCGTCGATCGGATGAGACAGGTATTGGACGATGCGGAAATCGATGCGGATGAAGGAGCATTGAAGGTCATTGCACAGGCTGCCTCAGGCGGAATGCGCGATGCGCTCAGCATGCTCGACCAAGTTGTATCCTTCAGCGGTGATCGTTTGACAGCGGAAAGTGCACTGCTCGTCACAGGATCGATCGGGGAAGATATATTCTACCAACTGGCGGAAGCGCTGCTCTCGAAAGACGCAGCTGCTGCACTGACGCTGCTCGATCAACTCATCGCCGAGGGTAAGGATGTCTCGCGTTTGGCGGAGGACCTCATAACGTTCTTCAGGGATCTCCTTCTATTAAGGACAGCACCGGATTTGACCGAGCTGCTTGAATTGATTTCAGGGGATGAACGATTCGTATCCATGTCGAATGCATTCGAACCGGAAACCCTATATTCATTCATAGATATCCTTTCGAAGACGCAGCAGGAAATGCGCTTTTCAAATCATGCGAAAGTGTATGTTGAATCGGCATTGCTGAAAATGATTCATCTGAAGGGACCTGCTGTACAAGCTGGGGGCAATCAAGCGGCCGATCCGCATCTCGCTCAAAAGGTGGAAAGTCTGGAGCGTGTCATTGCCGACCTACAGCAGCAACTCGCAAATGGTATACGTCCTGCGGATGGTGCCCCGGCTGCCGCACAGCCGAAGAGAAACGCTTCGAAATCATCACAGTCGTTCAGAATACCGACCGGAAAGATAAATGAAGTACTGAAGGGCGCAACCCGTCAAGATATCCAAGTGATTCGGGAAGAATGGGCGTCGATGATGCAGACGTTGCAAAGATCCCATTCGGCGCTCCTTGAAGAAACTGAACCTGTAGCGGCATCCGACAATGCTTTTGTGTTAAAATTCAAGTATGAAATTCATTGCTTGATGGCTTCGGAAAATTCTTCGCTCAGGTCAGGCCTTTCAGAAGCCCTTCGCACACGAACCGGCAAAGCGTATGATGTCGTATATGTACCGGAGGACGGCTGGCTGAAAGTCAGGGAGGAGTTCATCCGGAACAATGGTTTGACGAAGCAACAGGACGGTACGGAAGAGGGTGCCGGCGAGGGAAAAGAAGGTACTGAGGAGATTCCTACATTCGTTGAGGAAGCCGAGCAGTTGAACGATGATCCGATCGTTGCGGAAGCTGAAAGAATGTTTGGCAAGGAATTCATACAAGTACATGATGATTAATCAAAATTGAGGAGGAAATCACTATGCGTGGTATGGGAAATATGCAAGGCATGATGAAACAAATGCAGAAAATGCAAAAGAAAATGGCGGAAGCCCAAGAAGAGCTTGGTGAAAAGCGCCTAGAAGGAACAGCGGGAGGCGGCATGGTGAAAGTCGTCGTTTCAGGCCATAAAGAAGTGCTTGAAGTTGTCATCGATCCATCCGTCGTCGATCCGGAAGATGTGGAAATGCTACAGGACCTTGTGGTGATCGCTACGAATGAAGCGATGAAGCAAGCTGAAGAACTAACGAACTCCACAATGGGGCAATTCACGAAAGGATTGAACCTGCCTGGAATGTTCTAGGAGGAAAAAACATGCATTATCCTGAACCGATATCGAAACTGATTGATAGTTTCATGAAACTGCCAGGCATCGGCCCGAAAACAGCGGGCCGACTGGCGTTTTTTGTATTAAGTATGAAAGAAGACACAGTGCTCGACTTTGCCAAAGCGCTAGTCGATGCAAAGCGGAATTTGCGTTTCTGCTCGGTCTGCGGGCATATAACCGATATAGATCCGTGTCAGATCTGCCAGGACCAATCTCGTGACCGGTCGATGATTTGCGTCGTCCAGGATCCGAAAGATGTCATTGCGATGGAAAAGATGCGTGATTACAACGGAATGTACCATGTCCTGCATGGCGCAATCTCCCCAATGGACGGCGTCGGTCCCGAGGATATCAATGTCCCTTCCTTATTGACACGCCTTCAGGATGAAGAAGTGGAAGAATTGATATTGGCGACGAACCCGACTATTGAAGGGGAAGCAACGGCGATGTACATTTCCAGACTAGTAAAACCGTCGGGTATAACGACTACGAGAATTGCGCACGGCCTTCCTGTCGGAGGAGATCTTGAATATGCGGATGAAGTGACATTATCGAAAGCACTTGAAGGACGCAGGGAATTATAGGAGGTCAACGTCCCATGTTTGGCCGAAAGAGAAAATTAAAAAGGGAATTTGATGCCCAGCTTTACAACTTGCTTATTGAAATGAAGGAAGAGTGGGAGCGGGCGAGGGAAATTGAGAGATACTCACATGATTATAATGAAGAAGTGAGTGCACGCAGGAAAATCGCTGAAAGCAAGTATTTTCATCTATTTAAAGAAGCGAAAGAACGCAGGCTCCGTATAGAGCGCGAATGAACGCCGGCGAAGCACGAGTTGAGAAGGAACGTGATAATTTTTAAGGGAAGCGCATAGAGTGGACTATTAGTCGAAAGGGGCGCTTTCCATGAAAATTATCGGCATCGCCATCATCGGGGTCATTCTACTCTTTCTATTGATGATGGATAAAAAACAGATCAAGAAATTGTCCGAGCGTCTATCCGTATTTTGGTTCCGCTTGGCATTCGCGTTTCTCGCACTCTTCATCTTGAACATTGTTGGCGGGTTCGTAGGCATCTATTTTCCGGTGAATATCGCATCGGGGATCCTCTTAGCCATATTGGGTATCCCGGGCTTTGCCGCATTATTCGCGTTCGCAGTTTTTCTATAATGAATGTCTCTTCTATATAGAAGGGGCATTTTTTTATTTTGGAAATGAAGAAGTAGGCATAAACATGTATTACCTTCTATTATAAAAGTAAAAGACAATTAGTGAATAAGTCTAGATAATCGAAAGAAATTGTCTTCTTAAAAGGGTATTGCAATCAAAAAGACAAGCTGGTATAGTAATAAACGTTGCAACTCCGGTAAGTAAATAACTACTTCGAAACAGCTAAAAACTTTTTTGAAAAAGTTGTTGACATCGGAATTGTAAGCATGGTATTATATAAGAGTTGCTTCTGAGAGAGGCAGTGAACACTGAAACAAATGAACCTTGAAAACTGAACAGCAAAACGTCAACAAATAAAGTTCTGGAGCCGACTCCGTCGGTGAAAGGAACAAACGAATCTTCGGATTCAAAATTGACATCTTAAATGATGCCAGCAAGAAACTCGAGCTACTCGAATTTCTCTATTATGGAGAGTTTGATCCTGGCTCAGGACGAACGCTGGCGGCGTGCCTAATACATGCAAGTCGAGCGAATTGACGGGAGCTTGCTCCCTGATATTAGCGGCGGACGGGTGAGTAACACGTGGGCAACCTGCCCTGCAGATGGGGATAACTCCGGGAAACCGGGGCTAATACCGAATAATCAGTTCCTCCGCATGGAGGAACTCTGAAAGACGGTTTCGGCTGTCACTGCAGGATGGGCCCGCGGCGCATTAGCTAGTTGGTGGGGTAATGGCCTACCAAGGCGACGATGCGTAGCCGACCTGAGAGGGTGATCGGCCACACTGGGACTGAGACACGGCCCAGACTCCTACGGGAGGCAGCAGTAGGGAATCTTCCACAATGGACGAAAGTCTGATGGAGCAACGCCGCGTGAGCGAAGAAGGTTTTCGGATCGTAAAGCTCTGTTGCGAGGGAAGAACAAGTACGGGAGTAACTGCCCGTACCTTGACGGTACCTCGTCAGAAAGCCACGGCTAACTACGTGCCAGCAGCCGCGGTAATACGTAGGTGGCAAGCGTTGTCCGGAATTATTGGGCGTAAAGCGCGCGCAGGCGGTCCTTTAAGTCTGATGTGAAAGCCCACGGCTCAACCGTGGAGGGTCATTGGAAACTGGAGGACTTGAGTACAGAAGAGGAAAGCGGAATTCCACGTGTAGCGGTGAAATGCGTAGAGATGTGGAGGAACACCAGTGGCGAAGGCGGCTTTCTGGTCTGTAACTGACGCTGAGGCGCGAAAGCGTGGGGAGCAAACAGGATTAGATACCCTGGTAGTCCACGCCGTAAACGATGAGTGCTAAGTGTTAGGGGGTTTCCGCCCCTTAGTGCTGCAGCTAACGCATTAAGCACTCCGCCTGGGGAGTACGGCCGCAAGGCTGAAACTCAAAGGAATTGACGGGGACCCGCACAAGCGGTGGAGCATGTGGTTTAATTCGAAGCAACGCGAAGAACCTTACCAGGTCTTGACATCCCGCTGACCGGTGTAGAGATACGCCTTTCCCTTCGGGGACAGCGGTGACAGGTGGTGCATGGTTGTCGTCAGCTCGTGTCGTGAGATGTTGGGTTAAGTCCCGCAACGAGCGCAACCCTTGATCTTAGTTGCCAGCATTCAGTTGGGCACTCTAAGGTGACTGCCGGTGACAAACCGGAGGAAGGTGGGGATGACGTCAAATCATCATGCCCCTTATGACCTGGGCTACACACGTGCTACAATGGACGGTACAAAGGGTTGCAAACCCGCGAGGGGGAGCCAATCCCATAAAACCGTTCCCAGTTCGGATTGCAGGCTGCAACTCGCCTGCATGAAGCCGGAATCGCTAGTAATCGTGGATCAGCATGCCACGGTGAATACGTTCCCGGGTCTTGTACACACCGCCCGTCACACCACGAGAGTTTGTAACACCCGAAGTCGGTGGGGTAACCCTTACGGGAGCCAGCCGCCGAAGGTGGGACAGATGATTGGGGTGAAGTCGTAACAAGGTAGCCGTATCGGAAGGTGCGGCTGGATCACCTCCTTTCTAAGGATAATTACGGAATATGAACCTAGGGTTCATACGTTGACGTTTTGCGTTCAGTTTTGAAGGTTCATCTTTCATGATGACTTCAAAACTTGTTCTTTGAAAACTGGATAAAACGACATTGAAGCAACAAAACATCAAGTAATCAACCGAGTCGATCACGTAGTGATTGAACGATACTTTTTTAACGATTGCCAACGTATATCGCTATACAATGGTAGTCAACCAACGGTCTCAAGACGCATTTAATGTGTCGAAAGCCGTATAAAGGTTAAGTTAGAAAGGGCGCACGGCGGATGCCTTGGCACTAGGAGCCTATGAAGGACGGCACTAACACCGATATGCTTCGGGGAGCTGTAAGTAAGCTGTGATCCGAAGATTTCCGAATGGGGAAACCCACTGCCCGTAATGGGGCAGTACGTTCACGTGAATACATAGCGTGAACGAGGCACACCCGGAGAACTGAAACATCTAAGTACCCGGAGGAAGAGAAAGAAACATCGATTCCCTTAGTAGCGGCGAGCGAAACGGGAAGAGCCCAAACCAGGAAGCTTGCTTCCTGGGGTTGTAGGACACTCTATACGGAGTTACAAAGGGGCGGATTAGACGAAGAGGCCTGGAAAGGTCCGCCATAGCGGGTAATAGCCCCGTAGTCGAAAGTCCGACCCCTCCAGAGTGGATCCTGAGTACGGCAGAACACGTGAAATTCCGTCGGAATCCGGGAGGACCATCTCCCAAGGCTAAATACTCCCTAGTGACCGATAGTGAACCAGTACCGTGAGGGAAAGGTGAAAAGCACCCCGGAAGGGGAGTGAAAAAGAACCTGAAACCGTGTGCCTACAAGTTGTCAGAGCCCGTTAATGGGTGATGGCGTGCCTTTTGTAGAATGAACCGGCGAGTTACGATTCCATGCAAGGTTAAGCAGCGAATGCGGAGCCGCAGCGAAAGCGAGTCTGAATAGGGCGAATGAGTATGGGGTCGTAGACCCGAAACCAGGTGATCTACCCATGTCCAGGGTGAAGGTAAGGTAACACTTACTGGAGGCCCGAACCCACGTACGTTGAAAAGTGCGGGGATGAGGTGTGGGTAGCGGTGAAATTCCAATCGAACCTGGAGATAGCTGGTTCTCTCCGAAATAGCTTTAGGGCTAGCCTCAAACGAAAGAATCTCGGAGGTAGAGCACTGTTTGGACTAGGGGCCCATCCCGGGTTACCGAATTCAGACAAACTCCGAATGCCGATGATTTATGTTTGGGAGTCAGACTGCGGGTGATAAGATCCGTAGTCGAGAGGGAAACAGCCCAGACCGCCAGTTAAGGTCCCCAAGTATCCGTTAAGTGGAAAAGGATGTGGCGCTGCCCAGACAACCAGGATGTTGGCTTAGAAGCAGCCACCATTTAAAGAGTGCGTAATAGCTCACTGGTCGAGTGGCGCTGCGCCGAAAATGTACCGGGGCTAAACGGATCACCGAAACTGCGGATTGACACCTATGGTGTCAGTGGTAGGAGAGCGTTCCAAGGGCGTCGAAGCTAGACCGTAAGGACTGGTGGAGCGCTTGGAAGTGAGAATGCCGGTATGAGTAGCGAAAGAAGGGTGAGAATCCCTTCCACCGAATGCCTAAGGTTTCCTGAGGAAGGCTCGTCCGCTCAGGGTTAGTCGGGACCTAAGTCGAGGCCGAAAGGCGTAGACGATGGATAACAGGTTGATATTCCTGTACCACCTCCCCGCCGTTATCAGCAATGGGGGGACGCAGAAGGATAGGGTGAGCGCGCTGTTGGTCATGCGCGTCCAAGCAGTGAGGTGTGGAACGAGGCAAATCCCGTTCCTATAACATTGAGCTGTGATGGCAAGGGGAATTATCCCCGGAGTCCCTGATTTCACACTGCCAAGAAAAGCCTCTAGCGAGGCGGGAGGTGCCCGTACCGCAAACCGACACAGGTAGGCGAGGAGAGAATCCTAAGGTGATCGAGAGAACTCTCGTTAAGGAACTCGGCAAAATGACCCCGTAACTTCGGGAGAAGGGGTGCTCTGGTAGGGTGTTAAAGCCCGAGAGAGCCGCAGTGAATAGGCCCAGGCGACTGTTTAGCAAAAACACAGGTCTCTGCAAAACCGTAAGGTGACGTATAGGGGCTGACGCCTGCCCGGTGCTGGAAGGTTAAGAGGAGAGGTCAGCGCAAGCGAAGCTTCGAATTGAAGCCCCAGTAAACGGCGGCCGTAACTATAACGGTCCTAAGGTAGCGAAATTCCTTGTCGGGTAAGTTCCGACCCGCACGAAAGGCGTAACGATCTGGGCACTGTCTCAACGAGAGACTCGGTGAAATTATAATATGCGTGAAGATGCGCATTACCCGCGACAGGACGGAAAGACCCCGTGGAGCTTTACTGTAGCCTGATATTGAATTCCGGTGCAGCCTGTACAGGATAGGTAGGAGCCTTGGAATCCGGAGCGCCAGCTTCGGAGGAGGCAATGGTGGGATACTACCCTGGCTGTATTGGACTTCTAACCCTTGCCCGTGATCCGGGCAGGAGACAGTGTCAGGTGGGCAGTTTGACTGGGGCGGTCGCCTCCTAAAGTGTAACGGAGGCGCCCAAAGGTTCCCTCAGAATGGTTGGACATCATTCGTAGAGTGCAAAGGCATAAGGGAGCTTGACTGCGAGACCTACAAGTCGAGCAGGGTCGAAAGACGGGCTTAGTGATCCGGTGGTTCCGCATGGAAGGGCCATCGCTCAACGGATAAAAGCTACCCCGGGGATAACAGGCTTATCTCCCCCAAGAGTCCACATCGACGGGGAGGTTTGGCACCTCGATGTCGGCTCATCGCATCCTGGGGCTGTAGTCGGTCCCAAGGGTTGGGCTGTTCGCCCATTAAAGCGGTACGCGAGCTGGGTTCAGAACGTCGTGAGACAGTTCGGTCCCTATCCGTCGCGGGCGCAGGAAATTTGAGAGGAGCTGTCCTTAGTACGAGAGGACCGGGATGGACACACCGCTGGTGTACCAGTTGTCTTGCCAAAGGCATCGCTGGGTAGCTATGTGTGGACGGGATAAATGCTGAAAGCATCTAAGCATGAAGCCCCCCTCAAGATGAGATTTCCCATTACATTTGTAAGTAAGATCCCTCAAAGAAGATGAGGTGGATAGGTCCGGGGTGGAAGCGTGGCGACACGTGCAGCTGACGGATACTAATCGATCGAGGACTTAACCTTAAGTTATTTAAGTACGGTTGAACTTGACGTTCAGCGACAATGTTGGTTTTATCTAGTTTTGAACGAACAAGCATCGTTCATACATAGTCTGGTGACGAAGGCGAAGAGGTCACACCCGTTCCCATACCGAACACGGAAGTTAAGCTCTTCAGCGCCGATGGTAGTAGGGGGCTTCCCCCTGTGAGAGTAGGACGTCGCCGGGCAAAGGCCATCCCCTGTGGGGGGTGGTTTTTTTGTGTTTAAAAAACCAGCTCTATATTGTTTAGTATGGGACTCGGTGCTTTTCCGCGTCCAAAGGGGCAGTGTGCCGCGTCCAAAGCAAGCCCACCCGCGTCCAAACAGTACCGCTTCACGTCCAAAGCAGCAGTCCTACGTCCAAAGGGCATGACTCCGCGCCCAAAGTAAGCCATTCCACGTCCAAAGAGACCCGTTCCACACCCTAAGAAAGCCCTCATATCTCTTCTAAAAATCGTCCTCTGCCAAAGGAAGCGCACCTATCATTCATTAATTTCATAGATCAATACATCAAATAATTCTGCATTAGTATAAAGCAATATAGCCCATTCCCCTGCCTTAGGAATGTGTACGTTGGAAGGGGCGTGTGCATCTGCTCCGTTATTCGGTCCTGCAAGACCTGTCGTCCAACCTGATGTTAAGACTGGATGGACAGTGCCAGTATCTCTATGGAGGCCGACGACCGTTAGATTGGTTGCCCAAGGATCTTCAATCCCCCAAAGATGCCACATCCACTTTTGTTTTGTATTGATGCTTGGCATATCGGCACCAATCACACCTGATTTATTTTCATTTCCAATAATATTGCGGTTGAATGTAACGGCTTTTTTATCCCAATCGATTTTCTCTAAATCACCCACTGCTACAAAGTCTGGTGTATCTTCAGGAAAAATGAACTCGCTTTCAACTGATTCATTTGCGGAGCAGCCGATGAGTAGAATAAGCATGCTTAAAACAATGAACCCCCATGGCTTGTAATTCAAAAAAATCCCTCCTTCACAGATTCTCTTGCACTATTAATTGTACCAACTTTCAAACATTAATTGTTTATTTATGCGCGTTTATATTGATTTATGAGATTTTATTTAGATTTATGCGTTTCTAATTTGATTTATGAGTAAAAATTAAAATTTATGCGTTTTTAGATCGCTAACAAGTGTTTTTCGTCCGTTTATAAAGGAAATTATCCTACCATCACAATAAAAAACCTCTCTTAGAGACTTATCTTGTCGCTATTGCTTAAAGACTATGAGTAGTTCATGATTAGGATAATAGACACTGAAGGGGTGCATTGATGGGACGTATTACTATCTTGGTCTTTGCAGAGAGAATGGGGGAGTGGGGATGAAAAGTTTCTCTTTGTTTTTATTTTCGTTAGTCAGGGTTTTGATGCTTGTCATTTTAAGCGGTTATTTTCTGCAGATGGTGGAAGCCGACGGGGATTTCCGAACGATTTATATTATTTTTGCCATTCCCGTTTTTATTGTTAGCCATTTCATTCAGATGTCAAATGTTCGCATGAATGTCAGGGTGGTATGCTCTTCCGTTGACTTCATTATGATTTCCGGATTCGGTTTTTTATTTCCGGAGAGCGGTTATTTGTATTTGATCTTTTTTGGCGTTCTGTCTACGACTGTATTCTTAATGTATGAAAATAAAAAGCTTCTTGGACTTCTTTCAGGGTTGTTCTTTGCCGTATGGGTCATAATTAGTTTACAAATCTATGCGCAAACGAGCGTATTTTCACTTTCGAGCAATATCGTGAATGGGATGTTCGTCTTTTACGGTGCTTTTGTCGGAAGCCTCATCCGGAATTTCCGTAATGCAAAAGAGACGATATCTGTTCAATATGGGCAGTTGAATGAATCTCATGAAGCTTTGCAGGCTGTGCACAAGCAGTTGCGGGAGTATGCGGAGCAAGTTGAGCAGTTGACGGTCATTCGGGAGAGAAATGAAATTGCTAGGGAAATACACGATACAGTTGGCCATAAAATGACGGCACTCGTTGTCCAGCTGCAGGTGGCCCATGAAATGGCAGAGAGGGATGCAGGAAAAGCGAAAGAAGTGATTGCTGTCTGTGAGCAGTTGACGCGCGATTCCCTTCATGAGCTGCGGGTGTCTGTCAGGACATTGAAAGAGGATGGTCGGGGAATGTCATTTCACGAAGTTCTACAGGAGCTGCTGGATGAGTTTTCTGCCATGACGCAAATGGAAACGAGTCTATCATTGAACAGTGATTCTTCCGCCATTCCCTCGCCCTTGCAACCGACGATTAAACGGGTTGTCCAGGAAGGGTTGACGAATGCGAAGAAGCACGGGAATGCCGGTGTTTGCCTAGTGGATATTCAAGTAGAAAATACTGAAATCCGTCTAACGATTAAGGACGATGGTATTGGACAGAAGAATATTCATCCGAATTTCGGTTTGATCAACATGAAGGAACGGGTTGCGGAGCATGGGGGCTCATTTGCAATTCGAAGCGAGGAAGGGGAAGGTTTTAGGATCTATATCACCTTTCCAATCGAACAGGAAGAAGTGGGGGTGTCGGTATGATAAAAATCATGATTGTCGACGACCAGCCTCTGGTACGTGAAGGGCTCGGCACATTGCTTGGCTTGCGGCCCGGAATAGAAGTCGTCGGGATGGCCGAGGATGGGACAGATGCATTGAATAAAGCGTTGCTGCTTCACCCGGATATCGTGTTAATGGATATACGGATGCCTAAAACAAATGGGGTTGAAGGGACGAAGTTGATCAAGGAAAGGCTGCCAGATGTGAAAGTATTAATATTGACGACGTTCAATGACAGTGCATTTGTGTTCGATGCGCTCGGGGAAGGGGCGAGCGGATATTTGTTGAAGGATATGCCGACGGATACGATCGCTCAAGCCATCCTGACCGTCCATCATGGCGGTGTCGTGCTTCCGAAAGAGTTTACGTCACAAGTGTTGCCGGAGCTACGGATGAAAAGCCATGATAAGCCTGCTGAATTTCCGGACGAACTAGGGGAGCTGTCGGATCGGGAAAGGGAGGTTCTCATGCATTTAGGGCAAGGGTTGAACAATAAGGAAATTGCCGACACGTTGTTCATTACAGAAGGGACGGTCAAAAACCATGTCTCCAACGTCATTCAAAAGCTCGGGCTCCGTGACCGTACACAGGCAGCCATATTTGCCGTACGGTACGGCATTACAATTTTTTAATACCACTTATTTCATAACACACTATGCAAAACGGCACATTGGTGTCGTTTTTTTTATGTCCGAAAATCTATCGCACGCTCGATGAAAGAAAAATGGCTAAAACGTAAGATGAGAGTAAGGAGGGGCTGTCATGCTTACAGTTGCGGACGTGAAAAAGAGCTATCAATCAAAAGAGGTGATTAGAGGAATTTCGCTTGAAGTAAGGGAAGGAGAATCATTCGGGTTGCTCGGTCCGAATGGTGCTGGGAAGTCAACGCTGATTTCGATGATTTGCGGACTGATTCCATCGAGTGGCGGTGAAATACGGATAGGCGGAAAGCTCGTTGGCAAGCATTTACGGGAGATTAAACAGCTCATCGGCATGGTTCCTCAAGACATTGCACTTTACCCAACGATGTCGGCGCTCGAAAATCTCATGTTCTGGGGGAAGATGTACGGTCTATCCGGCAAAAAAGCGAAAGTGCGTGCGGAGGAAGTGTTGGAAACCGTCGGGCTCACGGAGCGCGCAAAGGATAGGATTGAAACCTTTTCGGGCGGAATGAAGCGGAGGATTAATATTGGGGCGGCACTCATGCACGAACCGCAGCTGCTCATTATGGATGAACCGACAGTGGGCATCGACCCCCAATCCCGAAATCACATTTTGGAAACGGTCAAACGATTGAACGAACAAGGGTTGACGGTCATCTATACGAGTCACTACATGGAAGAAGTGGAGTACCTTTGCAGGCGGATCGCCATTATCGACGAGGGGAAACTGATTGCAAGCGGAACGAAGAAAGATCTGGCCAATCGATTGGCAGGAGGAAGCGTGCTGAAGCTGGCGGTCGAATCAGCGGAAACCTCATTCATTGAAAAGCTGAAGACGTTGGACGGGATTGAAAAGGTCATCACGAAGCCCGACGGTGAAATCCACCTGCATATGGAATCCGAGACGGAATTGCTGTCGGCTGTTATCGGGCTTGCAAGCCGATTGAATATACAAATACACAATATGCAGCTCGCGGAATCCAATTTGGAGACGTTATTCCTCCAATTGACGGGACGGACATTACGTGAATAGGGGTGGGCGGAATGAAGAGCCTATTGATTGCCGGTAAAGACGTCAAAATCCTCGTAAAGGACCGGAAAGCGCTGCTCATGATGATTGTTATGCCGATCGTGTTGACAGCGATACTCGGTTCCGCGCTGAAAGGAGTCATGGGAGGGGGAGGGATGCCTGAAACGGTATTGGGGGTTTATTCGAACGGCGCGAATGCGTGGGCGACATCTATCCTCCGTTCACTGGAAGATGAAGCGCTCGCCATAACAGTGGAGCAGGCATCGACGGAGAAACAGCTGCATGAATGGATGGAGAAAGGGCGAGTGGATGTGGGAGTACTTATCCCGTCCGATTGGGGAGACGCATCAGGTGAAGGGCGTGCGGTCATTTTACCGGCTGCTGGACACGAATCCGAAGCAACAATCATCCGGCAGATTTTTGACACGTATGCCGAGACAGCGGACGCCGTCGCCGTTTCGACGGAGCTTCTGATGACAGAGGCGGCTACCATCTCCGCAGCTGGTGGAGAGGTAGATATGCAGTCGTTGCACGAGCGGATTGCCGAATCGATGCAGTCGATTATAAATGAGCCGAGGGACTACGTGGAGGAAACATCCGTCGGGGAACAATCAGTGAGCGCGATGCAATACTATGCCGCTGCGATGGCGGCAATGTTCCTTCTATTTAATGCAATGACAGGCGGAAAGTCATTCCACAAGGAGCGACAGACAGAGACGATGGCAAGGCTAATAATGACGCCGACTTCTGTCCGTTCCATTCTTATTGGGAAGTTCATTGGAACATTCCTCTTCGCTTTCTTCCAGTTCACCATTTTCATGACGGTTACACATTATCTATTGAAGGTCGACTGGGGCACGAACAGTTTGCAGACATTCTTTATCGCCGTCTGTTACTGCATCGCTGTTTCCGGCCTGTCAATGGTGATGGCCGTCTTTACGACGGATGAGAAAATGGCAGACGTTGTCGGAAGCATGGGGATTCAAATTTTGGCATTGCTTGGCGGCTCGATGTTGCCGTTATCGGTATTTCCGGAAGTTTTACGGAATATCGCGTTATTGACGCCGAATTCGTGGGCGCTGACAGGTTTCACGTCCGTCATGTCCGGTACAGCCTGGTCTGCTCTATGGCTGCCTGCGGGAACGTTGCTGCTTATTGGCGGCATAGCGACCTTAGTCGGTTCGTTCAGATTAAAGCTTCATTCGTTATAGGAGGGGTGGATGATGAAGAGGATTGCAACGATTTGTCTATTTGAAATGAAACGGACATTTAAAAAGAGATCGGCTTACGTCATGATGTTTGCCATGCCGCTATTATTCACTTTCATTTTCGGAGCGTTATTCGGATCAGGCTCGGAGAAGAAATGGCGTTTAGCGCTTGTCGATGAAGACCGGACCCCTTTCTCAGAACAGGTCGTAAAGCGGCTAATGACGAATGAAATGATCACATTCGAACCGGTAGGAGAGGAACAGGCGAAGGAAATGCTCGCGGGGCAAGAAGTGCAAGGGGTAGTCACAATCGGAAAAGACGTTGCTGAAAAGTTTCTAAGTAAGCAGCAGGCCATCCATCTTCAGTTTTTGCCAGGAACGACGGCTGCACCCTTGATTGAACAACAGATCATTCGAACCATTCAAGGCATCGACATCTATTTTGCAGCAGCACAGGTAGGAAGTTTTTATCTGCAGGAAGACTGGGAATCAATCTTTGACAGACTTACCGCGAATGACGGCCAGATCCATGCATGGACCGAGCAAGGCTCAATTTCTCGGCAGGCTGGAATGACCGGTATTTCGTACAGCTCGGCAGGATTTGCCATCATGTTTGTCATGATGATGATGCTATCCATGACAGGTATATTGATTGAGATGAGGCAGACGGGAATCTGGTCGAGATTGTTCCTGACACCCGCTACGAGAATAGAAATACTGGCCGGTTATTTCCTTACATTTTTCCTCGTAGGGTGGATTCAGTTTTTCCTTCTCATCGTCCTTTCCTCGGTCCTGTTCGGCGTAGAGTGGGGAGATCCAATTGGTTTGTTAGCCCTGATCACTTCGCTGCTCCTATGTGTCGTCGGACTTGGCATTGCCATCGCAGGCTTTGTAAAGACGGCTGAGCAGCAAAATGCGATCGGCACATTAGTAATCATTTCGACTTGTATGCTTGGCGGCGTCTATTGGCCTATCAGCATGGTGCCGGACATGATGCAGAAAATCGCCAATTTCGTCCCACAGGCGTGGGCAATGGAAGGATTTACGGAGCTCATTATGGAAGGCGGCGCTGTCGGAGATATCATGACGTCAAACTTCGTATTGCTCGGCTTTGCCGCTGTGTTCCTTTCCATCGGATTGTCGAGAATGAGATATGTGTAAGGCCGGGTCCCCCTCGGCTTTTTTCATTTCCTAGAAGGAGTTTTCACCCTTAGTTATGCGACTTCCTTTATAATGGAGACAAAGGAAGTGTGAATCGTAATGAATGAACAGACAAAACCGCTTGTTCAAGCACTGAGCCAATTCAAGGAAAAGCGGCCGATCTCCTTTCATGTCCCAGGACATAAAAACGGTTTACTGTCCGGCTTACCGGAAGAAATGCAATCCGTGTTGCAATACGACATGACGGAATTGGAAGGGCTGGATGATTTGCATGAGCCGTCTGGAGTGATCCTTAAAGCGGAGCAGCGGCTTTCGGCTCTGTATCAATCCGACCGGAGCTTCTTTCTCGTCAACGGCTCAACGGTCGGCAATTTGGCGATGATGTACGCGGCATGCAGACCCGGCGACACGGTCATCGTGCAGCGGAATGCACATAAATCGATCTTCCATGCGATTGAATTGACGGGCGCCAAGCCGGTCTTTGTGTCACCCGCATGGGATGCCCATTCGAATACGCCGGGTGCTGTCCGTTTTGCACGGGTGAAGGAGGCGATTGAAGCCTATCCTCATGCCAAGGCGGTCGTCCTGACATATCCGACTTACTATGGTGTGGCAGGGGCAGAGCTTGCGGACATCATTCAATTCAGCCATTCAAAGGGAATTCCCGTTTTGGTGGATGAAGCGCATGGAGCCCATTTTGTCGCAGGAGGCGCATTTCCGCAATCCGCATTGGAGCTAGGGGCGGACGTCGTTGTACATTCTGCCCATAAAACATTGCCCGCTATGACGATGGCATCGTTTTTACATATGAGGTCGACAATCATCTCGCCTGAAAGGATAGCGCATTATTTGGGCATGCTCCAATCGAGCAGTCCGTCCTATTTGCTTATGGCGTCCCTCGATGATGCACGGGCGTATGCCGAGTCCTATACGAAGGAAGACCAAGCCGATTTTTTGGAAAATCGCCAAACCTTCATCGACAACCTGATTACCATTCCGGCATTGCAAATCGTCGAAACGGACGATCCATTGAAGCTATTGCTGCGAGTTCAGGGCTATACAGGGTTTGAACTGCTTGCAAGACTTGAAGCGGAAGGTATTTTTGCTGAACTTGCCGACCCGTTCCAAGTGCTACTCGTTCTGCCGTTGCTGAAAAAGGGTATAGAGTACCCATTCAATGAAAGCGTGCAAAAGATTGCCATTGCGGTGGCCAGCTTGCCGATCGAGAGAGGGCAGGAAATCAATGAGTCGATTCCGGAAGATAAAGGGCTCTCTACGCTGACTTATCTCCCGCAAGAACTTCTTGGGCGAGACACTGAATGGAAAACGATTGAAGAGTCTGTCGGTCATGTGGCGGCAGCTTCCATTATTCCTTATCCGCCTGGCATCCCGCTGCTCATCGGAGGGGAAACAGTTACGGAGCGGCATGTCACGTCGCTTTTACAATACTTGCAAATGAATGCGAAATTTCAAGGAGCCATTCGGGCAAATGATAGACAAATACAAGTAATCATCGATTGACGGAGGCATACTATGTTAAATAAAGGGATATTTATTACCTTTGAAGGTCCCGAAGGTGCAGGAAAAACAACTGTGATTGCAGAAATATATAAGAGACTGGAGAAGGAAGGAAAAAAATCGATCCTTACCCGCGAACCGGGAGGCATCCGTATCTCGGAGAAAATCCGCAACATCATCCTCGACAACGAGCATCAAGAGATGGATGGCAGGACGGAAGCACTCCTCTACGCGGCAGCCCGCCGTCAACATCTCGTCGAGAAGATCATCCCGGCAATGAAGGAAGGGAAAATCGTCCTTTGCGACCGTTTCGTCGACAGCTCCCTTGCGTACCAAGGCTATGCACGTGGGCTCGGGATGGACGAAGTGATGTCCATCAACGCATTTGCGATTGGGGAGACAATGCCGGATCTAACCATTTATTTCGACATTTCGCCTGAAGAAGGGTTGCGGAGGATTTCGCAAAACGACGGACGGGAGCAAAACCGTCTGGATAATGAAACATTGCAGTTCCATGAAAAAGTTTACGAAGGCTATCAATTGCTGCTGAGACAGTACCCAGACCGCATCGTCAGTACAGACGCAAGCAAGCCGTTGTCAGAAGTAACTGAAAATGTTTGGAAAATTATAAGTTCTCAACTCATTTAAAAACAGGTTTCATGATATAATGTAGTAGGGGGCTTTTAGCTTCTCGACTTGGAAAACGACTGTTTATTAATAAGTATGTTATGTTGATTGGAACGCAGGGCGGCGACTCCTGTGGAAAAAGCGTCAGTTGAAGACCCCGCAACGAAGCGAAGCGTAGTGAGGAGGCTGAAGCGACGCCCACGGAAAGCGTCCGCCCGGAGTGGAAATCAACAGTTATGGCAATATAATATAAAAAGCTAAAAGGAGAGGGTACCGTGAAATTGATTGTGGCAGTTGTACAGGACCAAGATAGCAACCGCTTGTCTGCGGCTTTGACGAAAAATGACTTTCGTGCTACGAAACTAGCCAGTACTGGAGGGTTTCTGCGGTCGGGGAACACGACTTTCCTCATCGGAACGGATGATAGCCTCGTTCCGAAAGCTTTAGAATTGATTCGTGAAAATTGCCGTTCGCGCGATCAGATGGTCGCTCCTGTTTCACCAATGGGCGGCAATGCCGACTCTTATATCCCATACCCTGTAGAAGTGGAAGTGGGCGGCGCGACGGTGTTTGTCTTGCCGATTGAACAATTTCATCATTTTTGATGAAATGAGGTGATGTAGAAATGAAAGTGAATGGAGAGTACCGGACCGGGCCCGATAAGCTCAGGAATGATCCATTGCGCTCGACGCAAGGGAACGCCCGGTTCGGTCAAATGGTTCTGAAACAGGAAGAACGCTTGCACGGCGAACAGATTACAAAACTTCTTGGAGACATTTCTTCGGCAGGGGACCGTCTTGCCCGTTCACGGAATTTACGAGATATGGCAAAGTTCAAAATGCTCGTCCGACGTTTTCTGAAGGAGTCGGTTGAATCTGGGATGGGGTTGAAACAATCTCATACGTGGAATCAGTTCGGCGAAGGACGAAGATTGAAGATTGTCCAGACGATTGATGAGAAGCTCATTGAATTGGCGGAAGCTTTATTGGATGACGAACAGACGTCTGTCGAGTTATTAGGGAAAATTGGGGAGATCAAAGGACTCCTCGTCAATATATATAGATGACCCGTGTATTTACACGTTTTTTGGAGCAAGGAGGTACAAGCAAGCATGGAAGGCACGGAGAATGGCATCAAGCGAAGGCAAAAGGCCGTCATCGATAGACTGGAAGCGACCTACCGGAATAACCGGATTGGCCATGCGTATCTATTTGATGGCGAGGCGGGCACTGGAAAAGAAGAGGCAGCCGTCCATTTTGCGAAGCTCTTGCTTTGTGAAAAGCCTGAAAATGCTGTTCCATGTGAAACATGTCGCAATTGCAGACGGGTTGCGTCAGGAAATCACCCGAATGTGACGAAGATTGAACCGGATGGACAAGACATCAAGAAAGAGCAGATGTCTTCGTTGATTATGAAAATGACGCGAAAAGGGTATGAGCCGGGACGTAAAATGTATATCATTTCCCGCGCAGACCGGATGAATGTGGCAGCTGCCAATACGCTGCTGAAGTTTTTGGAAGAACCTGAAGGGGAAGTGACAGCAATACTTCTGACCGATTCCTATCAGTCGATTCTTCCGACGATCCAATCCAGATGCCAGCGCGTCAGCTTCCTTCCCCCGCGGAGGGAAGAGATGATTGCTAAATTGACCGATGCAGGGATTACCGCATCAATGGCTGCGACGGTTACGATGATGACAGCGGATATCGAGCAAGCGAAACAGCTTGCGGAGAATGATCAATTTGCACACATGCGAAAGACAGTGTTAAAATTGATTGAAGCATCAGATCGCAATGTAAATGAAGCGCTTCTATTCATCCAATCGGAATGGTTGCCGGCAATGAAAGAGAAGGAAGACGTGGAACGTGGTCTTGACTTGCTTCTCTATGCGTACCGTGATATCGTCTCGATGAAAGCCGGGTTGCAATCGGAATTGACGTTTCCCGATCAGCAGCAAATTTTCCGTGGTCTATCGATGAAGATGACTTACAGCCGGCTATCGGCCAATATGGAAGCGATTCTACAAGCGAAGAAAAAGCTGTACGGCAATATGAACCGCACGCTTTTAATGGAACAGCTGGTGCTCAATTTGCAGGAGGGGTTAACGCTTGTATAAAGTTGTAGGTGTCCGCTTTAAAAAAGCGGGTAAGATATATTATTTCGATCCTCTCGATTATCCGCTTGATGTCGGTGATTATGTCATCGTCGAAACAGCCCGGGGAATCGAGTACGGAAAAGTCGCTAGTCCTGTGAGGGAAGTCGATGAAAATGACGTCGTCTTGCCACTTAAGAAAATCATCCGCAAGGCGCTTGTCGAAGACCAGATCCAAGTGGATGAAAACCGTGCGGATGCTGAGCAGGCATTCGGTAAATGTGTCGAGAAGATACGGGAACATGAGCTGGACATGAAGCTCGTCGATGTGGAATACACGTTTGATCGCAATAAGATCGTCTTTTATTTCACAGCGGAAGGACGGGTCGATTTCCGGAATCTCGTAAAAGATCTTGCCGCTATTTTCCGAACACGCATCGAATTGCGTCAAATCGGCGTCCGTGATGAGGCGAAAATGCTTGGAGGAATCGGACCGTGCGGAAGAATGCTCTGCTGTTCGACATTCCTGGGCGACTTTGAACCTGTATCCATCAAGATGGCGAAGGATCAGAACCTGTCACTCAACCCATCCAAAATCTCCGGATTATGCGGCCGCCTCATGTGTTGCCTGAAATACGAAAATGATGAATATGAAGAGGCCAAAGCCCTTATGCCCGATATCGGGGAGCGAGTTCAGACACCTGAAGGGCCAGGGAAAGTGGTCGGCTTGAATTTACTCGAGCGAATTTTGCAAGTGAATTTGGCAGATCAGGAGCAGGTCCTGGAATATTCATGGGAAGAAATAGAGAGTCGAAAAAGCTCGGTAGCTCAATTGACGAAATGATGGGGTGAAATAGTTGAAAGAAGGGAACTTTCTCGACAGAGTGATGGAGTTTGAGCAGCAGCTCGAAGCCATGCATGAGCAATTCCGGGAACTTATTGGATTTGTCGCGAAGATGACGGAAGAGAACCACTCACTTCAACTGGAAAACCATCATCTCCGGACGCGGCTTGAAGAATTGACTGACAAAACTCAATTGATGGATGAAAAACGGCCGCCTGAGAAGCCCCACAGAGTCGATATCGGCGAAGGGGTGGACAACCTGGCCAGGATATATAATGAAGGATATCACGTCTGCAATGTCCATTACGGAAGCAGTCGTAAAGGGGAAGATTGCTTGTTCTGCCTATCCTTCCTGAGCAAACAGAATGCTTAAGATGAGCCGATCCTATACTTATGTAGGCATCGGCTCTTTTCTATTGACTGGAGGAGAATACATTGGAGGATTTATTGAAAGAAGACGAAAGGCTGGACTATTTACTAGCGGAAAACTTGCGAATCATTCAAAGCCCCTCTGTCTTTTCATTTTCGCTCGATGCCGTCCTGCTAGCAAAATTCGCGTATGTACCGATCCGTTCGGGTAAAATTGTCGATTTATGCGCAGGCAACGGGGCAATCCCGCTTTTTCTAAGTGCACGGACAAATGCTGACATTATTGCGGTTGAACTGCAGGAGAGGCTTGCGGATATGGCACGAAGAAGTGTCGGTTATAATGGATTAGATGATCGGATAACAATTTTGAATGACGATGTGATCGGAATTGCTAGGAAAATCGGCTTTGAAAAATATGACACAGTCACTTGCAATCCGCCCTATTTCCCCGCTATCGAAGCGAGTGAGAAAAACTTGAAGGAGCATGTCGCGATTGCAAGGCATGAAATCCGACTAACGCTTGAACAAGCCGTACAGTCCGCCAGTGAGCTGCTGAAGCAAGGCGGGAAAGCGGCATTCGTCCATCGGCCCGGCAGGCTGCTAGATATTGTGACGGCAATGCGTGCGAACAGGCTTGAACCGAAAAGGATCCGTTTCGTATACCCGAAGGAAGGCAAAGAGGCAAACACATTATTAATTGAAGGAATAAAGGACGGCAAGCCGGATTTGAGAATACTGCCGCCTCTCTACGTATATGGCAATGACGGGCAGTATACCGAAGAAGTGAGGCATTTATTATATGGACAAGACGAATGAGCATCTGTTCTATGTCCTAGAATGCAATGACGGCTCCTACTATGCGGGCTATACAAATGATTTGGAAAAGCGAATCCGTACCCATAATGAAGGAAAGGGCGCAAAATATACGCGTTCTAAGCTTCCGGTTCGTCTCATCTACAAGGAAAGCTATGAAACGAAGCGGGCCGCGATGCAGGCTGAATATCAGTTCAAGCAATTGACACGGTTGGCAAAGGAACGTTATATGAGGAAGGGGCAAAGTATGAATGAAATCACAGAAAAGCGTTGAAGCAGGTTCCGCAAAGCTATTTCTTGTCGGAACGCCGATCGGCAATTTGGAGGACATGACATTCCGTGCGATCCGTATCTTGCAGGAAGCGGATATGATAGCTGCGGAAGATACGAGGAACACGATCAAGCTTTGCAACCACTTCGATATAAAAACACCTCTCATGAGCTACCATGAGCATAATATCGAGAAAGGCGGGGAGAAAATCCTGTCTTTATTGGCGGAAGGGAAGACGGTCGCCTTGGTGAGTGATGCCGGGATGCCATGCATTTCAGATCCGGGGAATGATATTGCTATGAAAGCGATTGAAGAAGGTTTCGATGTCGTTCCGGTCCCCGGAGCTAACGCTGCCATCAGTGCATTGGTCGCTTCCGGACTTCAGACGCAGCCGTTTTCCTTCTTCGGATTCCTATCGAGGCAGAAAAAGGAACGCAACGAGCAATTACGGAAGCTCAAGCAAAAGGAGGAGACATTGCTTCTGTATGAAGCTCCCCATCGTCTGAAGGAAACGGTCAAGGCTCTGGCGGAAACATTTGGCGGATCCCGTCAAGTCGTGTTGGCTAGGGAGTTGACGAAACGGTATGAGGAGTTCCTCCGGGGAACGCTTGAGGAAGCCCTTTCTTGGGTGGAATCAAATGAAATTAGAGGGGAATTTTGTATCGTCATAGCAGGGAATGAGGATATGGAAGAAGAGACTGAAAAATGGTGGAATGATATAAGCATCGATTCTCATGTAGAGATGGTGATCGAGAAGGAAGGCGTTTCATCGAAGGAAGCAATCAAGGTAGTGGCGGCGGAAAGAGGAATGTCCAAAAGGGATGTCTACCAGGAGTACCATGTGAATAGGAATTCATAATAAAAATCCAGAACAATTATTCGTTCTGGATTCATATTATTATTGCGATGATAATATTATTTTATCTTCTCTTCGATCTCTTTAATGAGTTGTCTAGCACCATCTTGGCTTAAAATCAGCTTTCCATCAATAAGTTGCAAGTTATTGTCGGACACTTCACCTGTGATGGAACAAGTCATATTTGGCATGTATTTCTTCAAGATAATTTTGTCATCATCGACATAGATTTCTAAAGCATCTTTCTGCTCAATTCCTAGGGTACGACGAAGCTCGATTGGAATGACAACACGGCCAAGTTCGTCGACTTTTCTAACGATTCCTGTAGATTTCATGACAAGAATTCCTCCTAAACGATTTAAATTTTCGTCAAAATTCGACATATTTCTCTTGTCTATCAAATATCATACCAAGTCTTCCATTTAACGTCAATAAATCTCGCTGATTATTATGTGTAGAATAATAGATTTTTTTAAAAAACGGGACTTTTGATGTTTGGGATTCTCTAAGTCTGTGGGGTATTAAGTAGCCAATAATGAGAGATATTAGGGAAATAGAAGCGATAGATGAATTGAGCATTAATAAGGAAATTTGAAAACGAGCGAATGATTGCGTTTATGCGCAGTTGGAGCGGTCTATGAGTGTTTTTATGCGCTTATGCGTACCTGAGCGTGTTTATGAGCATTTTAGACGATTTATGCTTTTTTCAAGGGATTTATCCGTCTAATAACGATTTTATGCGTGTCTACATAGCACTTTTGTTGAAATTTAAGTAATATGGTTAGTATAGATTGAAACACAGGAGGTATTTTGGTGGCTGAACAACGAAAAACTTTTTATATTACGACTCCTATTTATTACCCGAGCGGGAAATTTCATATAGGAACTGCTTACACGACCGTTGCTTCGGATGCGATGGCCCGCTATAAAAGATTGCGTGGATATGACGTGCACTTCCTAACAGGAATGGACGAGCACGGACAGAAAATCCAGGAGAAGGCAGAAGAAGAAGGTCTTCCGCCGCAGCAATACGTAGATCAAATCGCGGATATCGCGATCGATTTATGGAAAACGATGGACATCTCTTATGATGACCTCATTAGAACGACGGAGGAACGCCACAAAGCGGCCGTCGAAAAGATTTTCAAAAAATTCCTCGATAATGGCGACATTTACAAAGGCGAGTATGAAGGCTGGAAATGTGTCCCATGTGAATCCTATTTCACAGAGGCTCAGCTTGAAGATGGCAATTGTCCGGACTGTCATCGCCCAGTGGAAAGGGTTTCAGAGGAGTCATACTTCTTCAATATGCAAAAGTACGCAGACAGGCTTCTGCAATTTTATAATGACAACCCGAATTTCATCGAACCGGAATCCCGTAAAAATGAGATGATCAATAACTTCATCAAACCGGGGCTTGAAGACTTATCCGTATCCCGTATGTCATTCGACTGGGGCATTAAAGTACCTGGAGATCCGAAACATGTCATTTACGTGTGGGTCGATGCATTGACGAACTATATTACGGCACTCGGGTACGGTTCCGATGATGAATCGTTATTTAAGAAATACTGGCCGGCAGACGTGCATGTCGTCGGGAAGGATATCGTCCGCTTCCATACGATTTATTGGCCGATTTTCCTCATGGCGCTTGATCTGCCATTGCCGAAAAAAGTTTTCGCCCACGGCTTCATCATGATGAAAGACGGTAAAATGTCGAAATCGAAAGGGAATGTCGTCTACCCTGAAATGCTTGTCGAGCGTTACGGCTTGGACGCTACACGCTATTTCCTCCTTCGGGAATTGCCGTTCGGACAAGACGGGACATTCTCCCCTGAATCATTCGTGGAGCGGACGAATTACGACTTGGCCAATGACCTAGGCAACTTGTTGAATCGGACAGTATCCATGATCAATAAATATTTCGCCGGCGTCATACCGACTGAAGGGCTTGAGCCGACGGAATTCGACAGTGTTCTGCGTGACTTCACGGCAAACGCGATTGAAAAATATGAAGCTTCAATGGAGAAGATGCAATTTAGCGTCGTCCTTTCGGAGCTATGGACCATTATTTCCCGTACGAATAAATATATTGATGAAACATCTCCTTGGGTTCTTGCGAAAGATGAATCGGACAAAGGGAAATTGGCGTCCGTCATGGCTCACCTTGCCGCATCGCTCCGCCAAATTGCAGTTCTCTTACAGCCGTTCATGACGAAGGCGCCGATTCAAATCATCGAACAGCTCGGGTTGGATAAAACGATGCTTGCATGGGACACATTAGGTAATTTTGAGGCAATTCCTGAAGGGACGAAAGTTGTGGAGAAGGGGATTCCGATTTTCCCTCGTCTAGATCCGGAAGTAGAAATCGTCTATATCCGTGATCAGATGGCAATTACAGCGCCGCAGGAAAAGCAGGAGGAAGAGCCTGTCAAAGCCGAAGAGGAAACAGAAGAGATCACGATCGATGATTTCATGAAAGTCGATTTGCGTGTTGCAACCGTGACAGCATATGAAAAGATGCCGAAAGCGGACAAGCTATTGAAGCTACAAGTCGATTTGGGGTACGAACAGCGGCAAGTCGTCTCGGGCATCGCCGAGCATTATGAACCGGAAGCTCTGATTGGCGAGAAAGTAATTGTTGTCGCAAATTTAAAACCCGTAAAATTACGTGGCGAATTGTCACAAGGGATGATATTAGCTGGAAAATCCAATGGAGTTCTCAAGTTGGCGACAGTAGATCCGACATTGGAAAACGGTGCGCAAGTGAAGTAAATGCAGTAAAGGCAGTAGACGGCGTTTCTTATAGAGACGCCGTCTTTATCTTTTAACCGATTTGTTACCATACTGTAACGTAAGACATAAACCATTGAAATAGAATGGAGCTTGTGAGGAGAGACGCAAAATGTATATCGATACTCATGTTCATTTAAATGCAGACCAATACGAAGAAGACGTTAAAGAAGTCATACAACGCGCAATTGACGCGGGGGTCGAAAAAATGGTCGTTGTCGGCTTTGATCGTGTAACGATCGAGAAGGCAATGGAGTTGGCAGAGCAATATCCGTTCATTTACGCTGTCGTCGGCTGGCATCCTGTAGATGCTATCGATTGCACCGACAAAGATCTGGAATGGATCGAATCGTTAGCGGCACATCCGAAAGTCGTCGGCATCGGGGAAACCGGTTTGGATTATTATTGGGACAAATCACCGAAGGACGTTCAGCAAGAATTGTTCCGGAAGCAGATCCGGCTTGCGCAAAAAGTCGACCTTCCCGTCATCATCCACAATCGCGACGCAACCGGGGATGTCGTCAGGATATTGAAGGAAGAGGAGGCCCACATTACGGGTGGCATTATGCACTGCTACGGCGGCAGCGTCGAGACTGCGAAAGAGTGCATTGATATGAATTTCCTCATATCCCTTGGCGGCCCTGTCACCTTCAAAAATGCAAAAATGCCGAAGCAAGTCGCAACAGACATTCCTTTGGATCATTTATTGATTGAAACGGATGCTCCTTACCTTGCTCCCCACCCTCATCGCGGAAAACGGAATGAGCCGGCGCTCGTCACGCTCGTGGCGGAGGAAATTGCCAGTCTAAAGGACATTCCAGTTGAAGAGGTGGCAAAGAGAACGACCGAAAATGCTTTAAGGATATTCCGTATTTCGAAATAATATGAAGGTGATTGTACGGCTTCCCGACTGGATTCATCCGTCCTCAGTGAAAAGACTGGAGATTCTATAAGTTGACACGTCGAATTGGAAGCTTTATAATTTGCCGAGTGATAAAGGAGGAGTTTTTTCATGACAAAAAATACCATGAAAAATCTGTTCTCGATGTCATTGAGGAGTAAACGAATAGCAATTTTTTCTATAGCATTTGCGTTATTCGTTTCAATCATTTCACTTGTTCTTTACGAAGGATCTAAGAAATCGGTCACACTACATGTGAACGATGAGCAAATTGAAATAAAAACATCTGCACATACAGTTGGGCAACTTCTATCCAGCGAGGATTTCGAAGTTGCCGAACACGATTTAGTAACACCCTCAGTGAATACCACGATCGAGGAAGGATTATCGATCAGGTGGGAACAGGCAAAGCAAGTAGAGATTCAAACAGGCAAGGAAACTGAAAAGGTTTGGACGACTGATCGGAAAGTCGGCGATATTTTAGCCAAGGCCGACATCAAGCTTTCGGAGCATGATAAGGTCACGCCAAATCCAGATGAAAGTCTCGGAGAAGATCTGCGCATCAATGTTCAAAAAGCGTTCCAATTGACGCTTATCGATGGCGGGAATGAGAAACAAATGTGGTCCACTTCGACTACGGTCGCTGACTTTTTAAAGAAAGAGAACATTCAATTGAATGAACATGACAAGCTGAACCGGAAGGCTGACGGATTCGTGAAGCCAGGTTCCATAGTTGAAGTCATACGAGTGGAAAAGGTCACCGATGTAGTGGAAGAACCAACAAATTTTGCGGTTGTAACGAAGAGCGATGCCAAATTGCTAAAAGGACGGGAAAAGGTTGTCCAAGAAGGCAAAAAGGGATCTGTTGAACGCAAGTTTGAAATTGTCAAAGAGAATGGCAAGGAAGTATCTCGTACGTTATTGAATGAAAGAGTCATTCAGGAACCGCAAAAGAAAATTGTTGCGGTCGGTTCCAAAGTGGTAATGGCAAGCGCCGTCAAGAAAAAATCCAATGTCGCAGTATCTCGCGGCAGCTCGGCAGCACCTTCCGGCGGGAAGGAATTTTACGTAACCGCTACTGCCTATACAGCGCACTGTAACGGCTGCACAGGGAAAACAGCAACAGGCATAGACTTGAGGGCCAATCCGAATCTGAAAGTCATTGCCGTAGATCCTAGTGTCATCCCGCTCGGCTCCAAAGTTTGGGTTGAAGGATACGGATACGCAGTCGCAGGAGATACCGGCGGAGCGATAAAAGGGAAGAAGATCGACCTTCATGTACCGACAAAGGCGGCAGCGTACAATTTCGGTCGCCGCACAGTGAAAATCAAAGTGATCGACTAATTCCATAGCAATCATTTTATTTCCACATCCATCCGTGGGGCTTAACCAGTCCCACGGATTTTTTCATCTTTCTAAGGTATCTATAATTGGTAAGGATTTAGGGGATTTGAGTGGAAGGCGGTGACTCCTGCGAACGCCGTTACGAAGAACGGCATTTGCGAGCATAAGCGAAGCGTTGGGAGCAGGATATTGCGGGATGCGGCTGCCTTAATTTCTACAAAATACGCAGAAATACGGCAAATCGAATCCTTCGCTGTTCGATTGGAAAGCGTCCGCCTGGAACGGAAACCCAGTAGTTGGTGATTATAAGCGGCTCGCCTGTACAATAGCCGCTTCAACACGTAAAATTAAACAAACGTAACCTAACGAAATGAGGGTCACAGTGAAAATAAAAGAAATAATTGTCGTAGAGGGAAAATCCGATACAGTCGCAATCAAAAGGGCGACAGGGGCTGATACGATCGAGACAAACGGATCGGCGATTGACGAAAAGACATTGGACCGGATTCGACTCGCCCAAGAAACGCGAGGGGTCATCGTATTCACCGATCCCGATTTTCCAGGCAGAAGGATTCGTTCCATTATCGAAGAGCGGATTCCGGGAGTAAAGCACGCATTTCTGCATAAATCGAAAACAATCGCGAAAAACGGGCAAGGACTTGGCATCGAGCATGCGAAAGATGAAGATATCCAAAAAGCGTTGGAAGCGGTCTATTCCGTCGATGTCCAACCCGTTGAGGAAATCCCTTTGCGGTTGCTGTTGGATGAAAGGCTTATTGGCCATCCCGACGCGAAAAAACGGCGTGACCGGCTCAGCGAACTACTGCAAATCGGACAAGTGAACGGCAAAGGATTGAAAAAGAGACTTGAAATGTTCCGGATTGGGCAACATCAATTAATGGAGGCATTGAAAGTCCTGCACGAGGAGGATGGCCATGAATAGGGATATCGCAACACCTATTAGAACAAAGGAAATTTTGGAGAAGCACGGGTTTTCATTCAAAAAGAGCCTAGGGCAAAACTTTTTGATCGACCCAAATATTTTACGTAACATCGTTTCGCATGCCGGGTTGACGGACAAGACGGGCGTCATCGAAATCGGTCCAGGAATCGGGGCGTTGACGGAGCATCTAGCACGGTCGTCGGCCAAGGTCGTCGCATTTGAAATTGATGGGCGCCTGCTGCCCGTGTTGGAAGATACGTTATCACCGTATGACAATGTCACGATCATCAATCAGGACGTGCTTGAGGCAGATTTGAATAAAGTTGTCGAGGAACAGTTCAGTGGATTTGATGACATTGTCGTCGTTGCCAACCTCCCTTATTACGTTACGACGCCGATCATCATGAAATTCCTGCTTGGTAAAGTTCCGATCCGGGGCATGGTGATCATGATGCAAAAGGAAGTGGCAGATCGCATCACAGCATCCCCAAGTACGAAAGCGTACGGATCTCTATCGATTGCGGTGCAATATTACATGGATGCCGAAGTTTCGATGATTGTGCCGAGGACGGTGTTCATCCCGCAGCCGAATGTCGAATCAGCGGTGTTGAAGCTGACAAAAAAAGCAGAGCCGCCAGTAGAAGTGATAGATGAAGACTTCCTATTCGAAGTGGCAAGGGGTTCGTTCGTCCAAAGGAGAAAAACGTTGCTCAACAATCTGCAATCTTCCTTGCCTGACGGAAAGGCGAAGAAAGAACAGATTCTCGAGGCATTCGAGCGGATCGGCATGGATTCCGGCAGGAGAGGCGAAACATTATCCATCGAGGAATTTGGGAAATTGTCGAACGCTTTGTATTCCGATTTCAAAAAGTCATGACAAATAGGGCGTTTCTTGGCTTAAACAATCGATAATAGCGAAAAAAGAATTGACAACGATAAGGTTTTACTGATAAAATTCTTCTTTTAATTGACAGAACTTTTTAAAAGTGTTATACTTGTATCCAGTGAGGTGTAAGCGACGTGCCAAAAACATTAGCGGACATTAAGAAGTCATTGGATGCTCACTTGGGGAAACGTTTGCACTTAAAAGCAAACGGAGGCCGTAAGAAAACGATTGAACGTGCCGGAATCCTTCGTGAGACGTATCGGGCAGTTTTTGTTGTTGAACTGGACCAGGATGAAAATGCTTTTGAAAGGGTGTCTTACAGCTACGCGGATATTTTGACTGAAGCAGTCGAAATAACAGTTCTGGATGACGGAGACGAAACTGCGCTCATCGTCAAATAGTCTTTAAAGCAATCATGCATTGTTTTTTATTAAAATGCCTATGCATTCCTACCCGGAAGCATAGGTGTTTTTTTATCTTCATTGCCCATACTAGATTTGTCAGTCGAAAAGGAGGAAAAACCTAATGGCGAGAAGACGGAGTATAATGTCTGAGCACTTGAAGGAAGAAATTGCGAAAGAGCTTGGCTTTTACGATGTTGTTCAGCGGGAAGGTTGGGGAGGCATCAAATCGCGTGACGCCGGTAATATGGTGAAGCATGCCATTCAAATGGCTGAGCGTGGAATGGCGGAAAAACGGAACGACAGCTAAGGTCCACCCATCTCACGAACGACTGACAAAGGAAGAGCTGCATGGATGTCGTTACAGACGCCGTGCAGCTCTTTTCTTTATTTTGTCCATCGGTGTAAGTTTGAGGATGAAATCCAATCACCCTATGGTAAAATAGGGAACAATGACAAGCTTGGAATGGAGGGGGCTGGATGTTATATGAGAAAGCGCCTGCAAAAATCAACCTGACACTTGATGTCCTACATAAACGCCCTGACGGTTTTCATGAAGTGGAAATGATCATGACGACAGTCGATTTGGCTGACCGTGTCTGGCTTCGCCCATCGAATGACGGGCAAATTCACATAAAAGTGTCTGAACGGTTCGTGCCGAATGACCGAAAAAATTTGGCTTATCAAGCAGCGGACCTGCTTAAGCGGAAATACGGCATCCGTGACGGGGTCGAAATTATGCTCGACAAAAAAATTCCTGTTGCTGCAGGACTTGCGGGCGGCAGTTCCGATGCCGCGGCTACATTGCGCGGGTTAAATCGGCTTTGGAATCTGCAGCTGAGCGCGGACGAATTGGCCGATATCGGCTCAAAGATCGGATCGGATGTCTCATTCTGCGTGCATGGAGGCACTGCTCTTGCAAAAGGACGAGGCGAGCAGATACAGCATTTGCCGGCACCGCCTAACTGTTGGGTCATTCTCGCAAAACCTTCAATCTCCGTCTCTACGGCAGATATCTACCGGAATCTCGATGTCAACTCCATCGAGCATCCTGACACAGCAGGCATGCTTGAAGCGTTGCACTCAGGGGATTACGACAAAATGTGCGCGTCCTTGGGCAATGTCCTAGAGCCGGTGACGATGAAAATGCATCCACAAGTCGTCGTCTTAAAGGAGAAAATGAACCAGTTCGGTGCCGATGCAGTATTGATGAGCGGAAGTGGACCGACCGTTTTCGGCTTCGTCAGGCAGGAAGCGAGAGTCTCGAGGATCTACAATGGATTAAAGGGCTTTTGCAAAGAAGTTCATGCTGTCAGAATGACGGGAGAACGTTTTCTGCTTGATTAAAGGCGTACAATTATGATAATGTACGATTAAAATATTCGGATTTAGGGGTTGTTAACGATGAAGTGGAAAAGGAGCGGAAGACTCGTCGATATGACGCGTCACCTATTGGAAAATCCTCATACACTCATACCGCTCACTTTCTTTTCCGAGCGCTATCATGCGGCGAAGTCATCCATTAGCGAAGACTTGGCAATTATTAAGGAGACGTTCGAAGAGAATGGGACAGGTAAGCTGATGACTGTTTCGGGTGCTGCCGGCGGTGTGAAATATATTCCGCAAGTCTCCGAAACGGAAGTCCGTGAAGTGATGGCCCACATTAAAGAAAGTCTTGGGCGGTCGGACCGTCTACTGCCGGGCGGTTATTTATATATGACAGACTTCTTAGGCGATCCAAAAGTTATGGACCGCATCGGAAAAGTGTTTGCATCTGCCTTCGGCGACACGGAGATTGACGTAATCATGACAGTCGCTACAAAAGGCATTTCAATTGCCCATGCGATTGCACGCCACTTGAATGTCCCTGTCGTCATCGTCCGGAGGGATAGCAAGGTGACGGAAGGATCGACCGTCAGCATCAATTACGTGTCTGGTTCCACTCGTCGTATCCAGACGATGGTATTGTCGAAAAGAAGTATGAAGAGCGGTAAACGAGTATTGATCACCGATGACTTCATGAAAGCGGGCGGGACGATGGCAGGCATGAAGAATCTACTAGAGGAATTCGACTGCGAGCTTGCGGGAATCGCTGTCCTAGTAGAGGCGGAACATACCGAGGAAGTACTCGTAGAAGATTATCTATCTCTGGTCAAGCTCCGCGCAGTGAATGAGAAGGACCGCACAATCGAACTGGAAGAAGGAAATTATTTCATGAAGGGTGGAAAAACGAAATGAACTATGTAGCTACAGAAAACGCGCCGAAAGCAATCGGACCATACGCACAAGCAGTGAAAGTGAATGGATTAATATACACATCCGGACAACTTCCGATGACACCGGACGGACTACTCGTCGAAGGAACAATCGAAGAGCAGACGAACCAAGTTTTCGCTAACTTGAAGGCCGTATTGGAAGAGGCAGGCTCTTCCCTTGACCAAGTCGTCAAGGCGACAGTGTTCATCAAGGACATGAACCAATTTGCAGCTTTAAACGACGTATATGCACAACATTTCGGATCACATACTCCTGCCCGTTCGACAGTGGAAGTGGCAAGGCTACCGAAAGACGCTTCAGTTGAAATCGAAGTCATCGCTCTTGCAGGCGAATAATTAATATGTGGCGGCACGCTCGGAATATGAGCATGCCGCCATTTTTATTGCTTAAAAGACCACGAAAAAAGTTTTTTAGAAAAAGTTTGAAAAAATAAAAGGGAATTGCTGACTTTTGTAGAATCTAATCTTTGAGCATTGTAAAACAAAAGCGTAGGGCGCATCGAAGCCCGAAGCTAAACGAAACAACAAAGGGAGTGGGGAAGTAATGGAAGTTACTGATGTCAGACTGAGGAAAGTTGAGACGGACGGCCGAATGAGGGCGATCGCATCGATTACCTTGGACGGGGAATTTGTTGTACATGATATCCGTGTCATTGAGGGGAATGACGGATTGTTTGTCGCAATGCCAAGCAAACGCACGCCGGAAGGGGAATTCCGCGACGTGGCGCATCCCATCAATACTACGGCAAGGATGAAAGTCCAAGATGCCGTCCTAACCGCGTATCATATGGTCGAGGAAAAAGGTATTTTGGAAGAAGCCGGGGCGTAAGTGAATGGATTTAGAATAAGCAACCAAGAGGCTGTACAGAAGTCATCTGACTATCTGTAACAGTCTTTTTGTTTTGTACTCATTTAAGGATTAAAGAGAAAGCCGCGAGCGTCCAAAGCGAGGGGTCCCGCGCCCAAAGCGAGGTTAAGTCCATATAATTGTGTAAATAGGAAAAGGCCTTTTCCATCCCTGTGATAAAATGTTTTCAACCACGATAAACATTTGGAGGAATGGAAAATGGCCCAACTTAATTTTAACCTAGATATGGATATTTTAAAAGACTCTGTGATGAATTCAAACATTGAAGCTGTTGTTAAATCGACAATTGTCTTAGTGTTGAATGAATATATGGAAATGGAACGGGACGAGTACTTGAAGGCTGCCTCCTATGAACGTTCTGTCGAACGTATTGACTATCGGAACGGCTACTATGAACGAGATCTAACCATGAGTATCGGAAAAATTACATTGAAGGTACCTCGCACCCGTCAAGGCGATTTTGCGCCTTCAGTCTTTGAAAGATATGCAAGATGTGACCAGGCTCTTGTCCTTTCCATGCTTGAGATGGTTGTAAATGGCGTATCGACAAGAAAAGTCACTAATATCGTGGAACAGCTCTGCGGAAAGAGTGTATCCAAATCCTTCGTCTCTTCTCTGACAGTTAAGCTGGACCCTATCGTCAACGAATGGGCGAATCGGCCACTAAACACAAAATACTTCCCCTACTTATTTGTGGACGCCATGTACATTAAAGTCAGGGAGCACAACCGTGTCGTCTCCAAGGCTGCATACCTCGCCCTCGGGATTGACAAAGAGGGACGGCGGGAAATTCTTGGCTTGAAAGTGGATCACAATGAAAGCTTTAAAAGTTGGTCTGCCTTTTTCCAACACCTTATCTCAAGAGGGTTACAATCGCCGAAACTAGTCGTCTCAGATGCACATGAAGGCCTCAAAAAGGCGATTCAACAAGACTTTGTGGGCACCTCCTGGAAACGATGCAATGTCCACTTTAAACGCAACATCGTTGAAGCCATGCCAAAGAAAGACAGCCAGGAAGCAATCAGCCTCCTGAAAAGCATATTTGCCGCAGAAGAGATGGACACTCTACGAAACCTAAAAGATCTGTTCTTCGAAAAGTATGAGGAGAATCCCAAGTACCAAAAAGCGTTGACTATACTCGATGAAGGATTCGAGGATTCAATTCAATATATGAATTTCCCTATTTCACACCAAAATCAATTCGAAGCACTAATAGCGTGGAAAGGCTGAATGGAGAGATTCGCAGGCGTGAAAGGGTGATCCGAATCTTCCCAAACACGCAGTCTGCCTTCACGTTAATCGGCGCTGTCCTTATCAGTTACGTAGAATCAAATAAACACTGGGGAAAAAGATTGTTTCCAACTAATAAGTCGTAAGACTTAATGTGTCGTCAAGCAACTTGACATGGAGCCTCTGCGGGCATGAGTCCCAAGCCAGGAAATCCAGCTCAAAGGGCTGGCTTTTCCCGCCAAGGCTATCATGCCCGCTTCTCCAAGTAAAGTTGCGAGTAGCTGAATCCTAGGCCCATTGTTTACTGCCTTATATATTTTTGAAATACTTTGTGGAAACATTGACAGGGAATTTACACAAGATATTGGACTTGACTCAAAGCGAGCAGTTCCACGCCCAAAGTGAGGGGTTCCGCGCCCAAAGTAAGCGGTTCTGCGCCCAAAGCGAGCAGTTCCGCGCTCAAAGCGAGGGGTCCCGCGCCCAAAGTAAGCGGTTCTGCGCCCAAAGCGAGGGGTCCCGCGTCCAAAGCGAGCGGTTCCACGACCAAAAGAGAAACTTAAGACAGGTAAGCATTATGAGAAATCCCCATTTTTATCTAGAAAGAAAAAAGAAACGAACAATATTAAAAGAATTATCTGCCGTTGTCAAGAGGGTATAGTTGAAATTTATATTATTTTCGGCTATAGTCAATAATGAAATTATGGATGGAGGCCAGCAAATGACGAATACATATGCCATCGTCCTAGCTGCAGGGCAAGGGACGCGGATGAAGTCCGATTTATATAAAGTATTGCATCCTGTCTGTGGAAAACCGATGGTCGAACATGTTGTCGACCATATCCTCGGAATCGGCGCGGATAAAATCGTAACGATTGTCGGCCACGGAGCAGAAATGGTAGAAGAAACACTCGGTGCCAAAAGCGAATATGCCATTCAGGCAGAACAGCTCGGCACAGCACATGCAGTTCAGCAGGCAGAGGACCGGCTAGGCGAACTCGAAGGGATTACGCTCGTCGTCTGCGGAGACACACCGCTCATCAAATCGGAAACGATGCAAGCACTGATTGCGCACCACTCCGACACGAAGGCAAAAGCGACAATCCTGACCGCGCACGCCGATGATCCTACGGGCTACGGACGCATTATCCGGGATGAGCAAGGAAACGTCCTTCGCAACGTTGAACATAAGGATGCATCCCCTGAAGAGCGGAAAGTGACCGAAATTAATACAGGAACCTACTGTTTTGACAACCGCGCACTGTTTGAAGCTCTGAAAAAAGTGAAGAACGATAACGCGCAAGGCGAATATTATCTGCCTGATGTCATTGGTATTCTGAAGGCTGAACAGGCGTTGATTTCCGCCTATGTAACCGACGATTTCAGCGAAACGATCGGTATCAACGACCGGGTCATCCTGTCGGAAGCGGAGAAAGTGATGCGCCAAAGGATTGCAGAATCCCATATGCGCAACGGTGTAACAATCATCGACCCAGACAACACGTACATTAGCGCGGATGTCAAAATCGGTCGGGATGCAGTTCTTCAACCAGGCACGATGATCGAAGGACAGACGGTCATCGGGGAAAAATGTATCATTGGACCGAATAGTCATATCGCCAATAGTGAAATTGGCGAGTCTACAACCATCCATTCGTCAGTTGTACGGGACAGCGTTATCGGGTCCGGTACGACAGTAGGCCCGTTCGCACATATCCGTCCGGAATCCAAACTCAGCGACAATGTAAAAATCGGCAATTTCGTCGAAGTTAAAAAGTCAAGTTTAGGAGAAGGAAGCAAGGTTTCCCACCTCAGCTATATCGGTGATGCGGAAGTCGGCACAAATGTCAACATCGGCTGCGGAACAATCACGGTGAATTACGACGGAAAAAACAAGCACCAGACAACAATCGAAGATGACTCGTTTGTCGGCTGTAATTCCAACTTAGTTGCACCTGTAAAAATTGGAAAAGGTGCTTATGTAGCGGCTGGATCGACCATTACAAAAGATGTCCCAGAAAGTTCACTTGCAATTGGGCGCGCGCGCCAGGAGAATAAAGAAGGATACGCAACAAAATTAAATCTTAACTAACCAGGGGGACCATGATGGCTAATCATTATCCTAATGATAAACTGAAGATATTCTCTTTAAATTCCAATGAAACACTTGCACAAGAAGTAGCGGACGAAATCGGACGCCCACTCGGCAAGTGCTCCGTCAAACGTTTCAGCGACGGAGAAATTCAAATCAATATCGAAGAAAGTATCCGAGGTTGCGATGTCTTTGTCATCCAATCAACCTCCTATCCAGTCAATGATAACCTGATGGAGCTCCTTATCATGATTGACGCATTGATGCGCGCATCTGCCCGTACAATCAATGTTGTCATGCCTTATTATGGATATGCACGCCAAGACCGCAAAGCACGTTCTCGTGAACCGATCACGGCGAAGCTTGTAGCGAACTTGCTTGAAAAAGCTGGTGCGGACCGCGTCATCGCCATTGATTTGCATGCACCGCAAATCCAAGGCTTCTTTGACATTCCAATCGATCACCTCGTAGCAGAGCCGATTTTAACGGAATACTTCAAAGGAAAAGGCTTGGAAGGCAATGAACTCGTCATCGTATCTCCGGATCATGGCGGTGTTACACGTGCACGAAAAATGGCGGATCGCATGAAGGCACCAATTGCAATTATTGACAAACGCCGTCCACGTCCAAACGTTGCCGAAGTGATGAGCATCGTAGGAAACGTTGAAGGGAAAACAGCTATCCTCATCGATGATATCATCGATACTGCCGGAACGATTACAATCGCAGCGAACGCGATCATCGAGAATGGCGCAAAGGAAGTGTACGCTTGCTGTACGCATCCAGTATTATCCGGCCCTGCAATCGAGCGGATCGACAATTCGCAAATAAAAGAATTGGTCATCACGAATTCAATCGAACTGCCGGAAAGCAAAAAGTCACCGAAAATCAAGCAATTATCAATTGCCAAGCTTTTAGGTGAAGCAGTTATCCGTGTATTTGAAGAAAAATCTGTCAGCACGTTGTTTGAATAAGCAATCTAGTTAGTTTCATGTCGTCTGATTTTGGGTATTTCAAGAGATAGAATAACTTTTTTCAGGAAAGGTGACTACGCAAATGAGTACAGCAATTCAGTCGAAAACAAGAGAAACAAAAACGAGATCAGCATTAACAGCACTAAGAAATGATGGGTTCATCCCTTCAGTCGTTTATGGATATAATGTAGAAAACACACCGATTGCCGTAAGAGAAGGCGAACTATTGAAAACATTGCGTGAAGTAGGACGTAATGGTGTCATTCAGCTTGAACTTGACGGCAAGAAATTGAATGTCGTATTGAACGAATTTCAGGAAGATGCTTTGAGAGGCGAGATTCGCCATGCGGACTTCCTTTCGATTGATATGGCTGAAGAGCTTGAAGTCGACGTTACAGTGCAACTTGTCGGCGAATCGATCGGCGAGAAGGAAGGCGGCGTCGTACAACAGCCAAACCGCGAAGTGACAATCAAAGTCAAACCTTCGGATATTCCGGAGTCGTTTGAAGTCGATATTTCCGAAATGCAAATCGGCGACACGTTGTCAGTCGCAGACGTACGCGGGAAATCCAAATTTGAAATTATTACGGATGATGATTACGCACTTGTGACTATCTCCGCTCCACGTTCCGAAGAGGAATTGGAGGAACTTGAAGCTGATACGGGTGCTGCAGATGCAGAACCGGAAGTCATCGGTGAAAAAGAGGAAGAATAAGCAACTGTTGGAGCGCACGTGTAAAGCGTGCGCCCTTTTTATAAAGAAATCAAAAGGAAGATACGCCTTATGAAAATGATAATCGGCCTCGGAAATCCGGGGAAGCAATACGAGAAGACTCGGCATAACGTCGGATTCCAGGCAATCGATGAATTGGCAGGCCGGCTGGATGCGCCTGCCATGCAAATGAAATTTAACGGCGCTTATACGATCATCCACCGTCCGGAAGGAAAAGTGATGCTCGTCAAACCTTTAACATACATGAATCTGTCCGGCGAATGTGTCGGTCCGCTCATGGACTATTACGATATCGAGCTCGAAGATATTGTCGTCCTCTACGATGATCTGGATCTTGTTCCTGGCAAATTACGATTGCGCCAAAAAGGAAGCGCTGGTGGCCATAACGGCATGAAGTCGTTGATTGCCCACCTTGGCTCCGATTCCTTCAACAGAATCCGCATGGGAATCGGTCGTCCAACAGGCGGCATGAAAGTATCCGACTATGTACTGGCCCCATTCAGCAAGGAAGAACAGCCGCTTATTGACGAGATGGTAGAAAAAAGCGCTGCTGCATGTATGGATTGGCTCAAGAGTCCTTTTTTAGAAATAATGAATAACTATAATGGCACTTAAGGAATAATCATCGGTTCATCCGCCTATACTTTGTTAAAAAGGGGCCGATGAAACTGAAGAATTTACGTTATTCTTGCAGACATTGCAATACTGAGGTCGGCAGCATTCCGTTCGCATCTGCCGAAGAGGTTATCCGAGAACTGCAAAAGGCAGAAGAAGGGAATGGCGAGCATTTCCTAGAATATGATGATAATGGTTCAATGACAGTTCGTTGCATTTGTGAGCAATGTGAACAGTCGCTGCGAATGAATCCGGATTACTATGCATTACGGAAATGGATACAATAGAATTCTCTGCTTTGGCGTATCATGCGCGCAAAGCTTTTTTCACTTAATTTTATCTACTGCAAAGCGAGGCAAATAATCATTGGATGCGCTCATAGATTTATTTCTACAAGACAAAGAGATTACTAAAGTAGTTGAGGAGTTGAAAACAGGACAGGACCGTCAATTGCTGGCGGGCCTATCGGGTGGCGCAAAGGCCGTCTTTTTTAAGACTGTCCAGCAGTCCGCAGAGAAGCCGATCCTGATTATCACTCCCAACATGCTGCAAGCACAACGTACATACGAAGACCTTGTGAAGATGCTTGGCGATTCACTCGTTCATTTGTATCCGGCAGAGGAATTGATCGCTGCCGATTTTTCTGTGTCCAGTTATGAACTGCGTGCAAATCGAATCGACACACTCGACCATATGGCACGCGTTGGCAAAGGGATTTATATTACGCCTGTAGCGGGAATGAAGAAACTCCTTCCTCCGAAAGAGAAATGGCTCGATAATTCCTTGTCTGTCCATTTGGATGACAGCATTGACGTGGACGACTGGACGCGGAAACTTGTGGAAATGGGCTATGGAAGACAGGACATGGTAACCGCGCCAGGGGATTTTGCTCTTCGAGGCGGTATTTTGGACGTGTATCCATTGAATATGGAAAACCCGATCCGGATCGAGCTGTTCGATACAGATGTCGACTCTATCCGGGCCTTTTCCGCAGAAGATCAGCGTTCGACCGATAAACTGAAAGAAGTTACGATCCTTCCTGCGACGGAACATGTGTGGGGAGCAGCTGAATTATCGCAAATGGCCTCGAATTTGGAGGTTGCCCTCGGTGCAAGTTTGAAGCGGATGAAGAATGAAGAGGCGAAAGAATCCCTGACGATGAACGTCACCCGGGATATCGGCCTTTTGCGGGACGGCATCACTCCGGAAGGGATGATGAAATATGTATCATTTTCTGACCGTGTCCCATCCTATCTTGGCGATTATTTTCCAGAGGACGGAATAGTTTTATTTGATGAAATAGGACGGATTCTTGAAGTGTCATCCTCCCTTGAAAGCGAGGAGAAGGAATGGTTTCTGACACTTCTCGAGGAAGGCAAGATTGTCCATGATGCAAAAATCTCGTTTTCATTCGAAGAAATGCACAAAATGCTCGATCAGCAAAAGTCATACTTATCATTGTTCGTCCGGGCTGTGCCGGGAATTACTTTAAAGAAAAACGTTTCGTTTTCATGCAAACCGATGCAGGAATTTCATGGGCAGATGAACTTGTTGAAAAACGAAATTGAACGTTGGCAGCAAGGGAAGTACAATATCTTCGTCATTGCTGATGGAAAAGAACGGATGAAGAAAGTCCAATCGATTCTAAGAGACTATGAGATGGATGCGGCATTGAACGGCAAGCCTAAAGCGGGTACGATCTCCATCATCGAAGGGGATTTGTCTGCGGGATTCGAATTGCCATTCCAACGTCTTGCGGTCATTACGGACGCGGAGTTGTTCAAAGGGAAACCGAAGCGGAAAGCCCGTCCGCAAAAAATGACAAATGCAGAGCGCATCAAAAGCTATTCGGAAATCAAGCCTGGGGATCATATCGTCCACGTTCACCACGGCATCGGTAAATATTATGGCGTCGTGACGCTCGAAGTGGGCGGCGTCCATAAAGACTATCTCGATATCCGTTATCGGGGAGAGGATAAACTTTTCGTTCCTGCGGATCAAATCGATTTGATCCAGAAATATGTTGCTTCCGGAGAAAAGGAGCCGAAACTCCATAAACTCGGCGGCGCTGAATGGAAAAAGACGAAGAGCAAAGTGTCATCCGCTGTCAAAGACATTGCGGATGATCTAATCAAACTTTATGCAAAGCGCGAAGCCGAAAAAGGGTATGCGTTTTCGGCAGATGATGATCTAATGCGTTCATTTGAAAATGCATTCCCATACGACGAGACGGAGGACCAGCTGCGTTCCATCGCTGAAGTGAAACGAGATATGGAGAAAGAGCGTCCGATGGATCGGCTTCTTTGCGGCGATGTTGGGTACGGAAAAACGGAAGTGGCAATCCGGGCTGCTTTCAAGGCGGTCGCTGATGGCAAGCAAGTCGCTTTCCTCGTCCCAACGACAATTCTTGCCCAGCAGCATTATGAGACGATGAAAGAGCGGTTCTCCGGGTTTCCAGTGGAAGTGTCACTATTAAACCGTTTCCGTACACGAAAAGAGCAGACGGAAACATTGAAAGGGTTGAAGGCCGGTACGATCGATGTCGTCGTCGGCACCCATCGCCTCCTTTCCAAGGATGTCGTGTATAAGGATCTAGGCCTGCTCATCGTCGACGAAGAGCAGCGTTTCGGCGTATCGCACAAGGAAAAGCTGAAACAGCTGAAAACGAATGTGGACGTCCTTACATTGACAGCGACGCCGATACCGCGGACGTTGCATATGTCGATGCTTGGTGTCCGGGACCTATCTGTAATCGAAACGCCTCCAGCAAACCGTTTCCCGGTTCAGACGTACGTCATGGAGCACAACTTCGCCCTAGTCCGGGAAGCGATCGAGCGGGAACTGGGACGCGGTGGTCAAGTGTTCTATTTATACAACCGCGTGGAGGACATGACGCGCAAAGTCGATGAAATCAAACAGCTCGTCCCGGAGGCACGGGTCGCCTTTGCACACGGGCAAATGAGCGAGTCAACACTCGAATCGGTAATTTTGAGCTTCCTAGAAGGCGAATACGATGTCCTTGTCACGACGACGATCATCGAGACGGGAATCGATATTCCGAACGTTAACACGCTCATCGTCCATGACGCAGACCGTATGGGCTTATCCCAGCTGTATCAGCTGCGCGGCCGTGTCGGACGTTCGAACCGTGTCGCATACGGCTACTTCCTCTATCAGCGGGACAAAGTGCTGACGGAGGTGGCCGAAAACCGTCTGCAGGCAATCAAGGAATTCACGGAGCTAGGGTCCGGGTTCAAAATTGCGATGCGGGACTTGTCGATTCGCGGCGCGGGGAACTTGCTTGGCTCTCAGCAGCACGGCTTTATCGACTCTGTCGGCTTCGATCTCTATTCGCAAATGCTACAGGAAGCGATTGAAGAGAAGCAGACGGGCGTCGTGAAATCGGAAATTCCGGATGTCGAGATCTCATTGCCGGTCAATGCGTATTTGCCGGATTCGTATATTAAAGACGGTTTCCAAAAGATCCAAATGTATAAGCGGGTGAAAGCGATTGAAAGCGAAGAGGATTACTCCGAGCTCGTCGATGAGATGACAGACCGGTTCGGCGACTTGCCGTTAGAGGCAGACTTGTTGCTGCGCGTCGGAAGAATCAAAGCATGGGGACGCATAGCAGGTGTTGAATCGATCAAAAAACAACGCTCCATTATCGAAATCCGTCTAACTGAAGAAGGGACGGCGAAGACGGATGGCGCTAAAATCGTCGCAGACTCAATGGAATTCGGTCGCGCTGTCGGCTTTACGATGGAAGATGGCAGGCTGATCATCACGGTGGATGAACGCCATACAGGCAAGAAAACCGAATTCGATGTGCTGGAAGAGATGATGAAAATTTTACAATCGGCAATCAAAGAGCCCTCATCGGCAGATTCCGTCTAAAGGAACTGTTGCATAAAATGTCCAAGCATGATGCATACTATGTCCGAACGGAAAACGGTTTTAATTTTTGGAAAGTGAGGCATCATGCATGAAAGCAACAGGAATCGTGCGCAGAATTGATGATCTGGGTAGGGTGGTCATCCCGAAAGAGATCAGACGGACGCTTCGTATCCGCGAAGGGGACCCGCTTGAAATCTTCACCGACAGGGATGGCGAGGTTATCCTAAAGAAATATTCTCCTATTTCCGAGCTCGGTCAATTTGCGAAAGAGTACGCAGAAACACTATACGAAACCCTCGGAACACCCGCCCTGATCAGTGACAGGGATGAAATGATCGCCGTATCCGGATTATCGAAAAAAGATTATTTGAACCGCCAATTGGCTCCGGACGTGGAAGATATCCTAAAGGGCCGCACCATCGTCACGGAAAAGCTTGAAAAAGCAGTGGAATGGGTGCCTGGACAAGTCGAACAAGTGAAATCCTACTGCATCGCTCCAATCGTAGCGGGCGGGGACACAATTGGCGCCGTCTATTTACTATCGAAAGTACATTTCATCGGGGAAGCCGAACAAAAAGCAGCAGAAACTGCAGCACATTTTTTGGCGAAACAAATGGAACAATGAAAAACAGCCTGCATGTACCGGAAAGATCGGTGCGTGTGGGCTGTTTTTTCGCGTGAATTCAATTTTTTTATAAAACGGTGGCCTTCCTGTCATTTGCCAAGCCATTAATCATCCCAATGAAAACTGGATAGATGAGCATGAGAGATATAAGAACGAAACCGTCGCCCATTAGTAGGAATATGTGCGTTAATATTCATTCTTATGATGGAACAAGATTTATTCAATTAAGAAAAGCATTTAAAGGCATTTAGGTTGTCACTTTAGTTGGTAAATTGCACTTCTTCGAAATGCTATTTTGCATGGCCTTTCTAAATAGTGAAAGCACTTATACAAGCTGTGGGATGGGTTTTAAATTTGGTTGTGCAAATTAACGATTAAAATAAGCGATAATTGCCTCTTGAAATGACAAATTAGGTAGAGGATTACCTATAAAATGTTTCTAAATGTCATAAAACGCTCACGAAATATAATGGTTGAAAGAACAATGAGAATATGTAATTTTTTTAAAAAAGTAGTTCTTTTTATTTATAAATTACTGAAAAAGAAAGAATAGTGATAAAGAGTATATCTATTTATTGAGTATTATTCATAATTTTACTAGTAGCTATTACCCGTTTTTGAAAAATCTATTAAATAGCAAGAAGAACTATGTTAGCGTTACGTGGACACCAAGAATAAATACAGTGGAGGGGAAAAAAATGAAGAAGATAATAAGTTATACAATTTCTCTTTTTACCATTTTTATCTTTTTTATGCTTCAAAATCCTGTTAGTGCAGCCGAAAACAAAATAACTAACTCTAATGGGATAAAGATTACAGAAGAACAATATGAGAATCTTAAAGATTTAGGTTTTACTGACTTGGCAATCGATCAAATGGATAAAGAGATTTTTGACGAAAACAAAGATCTTGTATTAGAATCAAAAACTGAAACTACAAAGTATTATGAGATCAGTGAAGGTGTTCCAGGACCTCAACTTTTCAGCTTGGAAACAAGTGAAGAGAATCCCAATTACATTTCAACTGAATTAAGTGAAGAAGAATATTTTAAAAGAGTAGAAGCTGCAAAGAGTAGTATCAAACCTTTTAGTACAGGATCAGCTCAAACAAGCTATAGAAGACTTACTACATCGATTCAAAGAATTAGCGGAGACATAAGAGTTCACAACAAGTTTGTGTGGGATATAATACCTGTTACAAGAAGTTACGATACTCTAAGTATTTCCATAGACTCAACATTTTCTCCTTTAGCAGGAACCCAGCATGGCCAACAACTTTGGACAACTACACATCCAATGCAAGGTGGACTATATGGGGGGAATGCAACTTATACTTCAGCAAGTAATGCATGGAATAAACAAGGTGCTGGCTACGGTGTAAAAATGAATTTGAAAGATAATACATCCACTTCAAGAGTTGTTGACTTAGAGGGTTACATGTATTATAAAATTGCAAAAAATTCATCTGTAGTTCCAGTTTATATTAATGCATATGGAAACTATTCTCATGCAAAAACAACTGTTAGCTCTAGTTATTCATATAGTCTTTCTTATGGTGGACCTGCAATTAGTTGGGCAGGCGTAACTAGTACGAGTTTTGATACTATTACTACACATGCTCAAACAAAATATTGATTGATAGAAACTGAAACACAGAGAAACATAAAAGACGACCTAGATTTCGGTGCTAGGTCGTTTTTTTATATCTATTCACGCTCATACGATATAATGATTGTATAATGCTAACGGTCTTTCCAATGTTCATATAGTTGCACAAAACAATCACTGTAATGTGTGTATAGAAATAATCTTTGGAGTTTGGAAGGATGTTAGGATAACTATTTGCCAATGTAATATAAGAAAAAAGTAGGGTAATTGAATTTTATAAAAGTGGATTAAAGGTGGAGAGAAAATTATGATGAAAACTTTTTCGGGAGTTATTTTTATCTTGATATCTGCAATACTTTATAGTGCAAATGTGATATCAGTCTCAATAGCTAAAGTGAATTATGGTGGGCAATCAGCAGTGGGTTATTCATTAATTATCTTTAGCATTATTGCTGTTGTTTTAGGAGTTATTTTATTGCTAATGAGAGAAAAAGAGGTAAAGTATAATGTGAAAAAGGCTGAAGAACCAAGGAAATCATTTCTCGATAACGATTTAGACAATTAAAACTAACAAATATGTCTGCAACTAAAATACAGGTTACAGTTGAATTGATAGGGTTTAGGTCCTTGTTAAAGCCCCCGATAATAACGGTTTAAAATTCCCCAATCTTCACGGATAATCTATTTCAGACAGAGATAGATTGAAAGTGTGGGAATGAGCTTGCCTTAATAGGCGTGCGAGAAGTGGACTTGGTGGATGTTTTATTGACTTGGCTATACATGCAGTAAGTTAGCGTAAACTTGGAGTTCTAAAAACGAGTCTTGAAGCATTTAAGCTTTTACACGAAGCGGGTTAGATTGAAGCAAATCTTGCGGGAACATTATTGAATATGCTTGGCTTCTGCAACATTGCTGTTAATGGCTATCAAGTATTAGATATCGATATTTTAGAATCTATTTTAAATAAACATATAGACGATTTCAAACAGTTCACAAAGGTGTTTTTACAGTTGGAAGATGAGCACTCCTGCATAGGTATTCATGATGAGAAACAATAAAAAAAACAGCCTGCACGTACCGGTAAGCATCGGTGCGGGTAGGCTGTTTTCATGTTCTATTTAACGGGCAATACGGACATTTCTCCGTATCAGGCAGTTCCTTTAATAGACAGCAAGTCGTTCGTTTGTAATTTGACATGGCTGCAAGTGCCTCTTCATTCTGCAAAAACTGTTTAAAGGGTGAGCGCCTCATATGCGGCTTCCAGGTTTCATCCAGCAATAAGTAATCGAGATCGCTCTGTGCAGAGGGGCAGTTTTCGTTGAGAAGCATGGAATACATCCAAAGTACATAGCCCCATACATTCTCCCACAGGATCAGCTTGGAAACATGCGCGCGCTTGCCCAAATATTCGACGACTGGATGCCCATACTGTTCGAGAATATAACGGATTGCTTCGTGCCGATCTTGGACGTCTTTGAATGATTCAGATCGAATGTTAAACTGAATCGTCCCGTTTTCGATGAATAAAGAGACGTCCTCCAATTTGCCGGTAAAGAGCAAGTTGAACTTGCTGAGCATATGGAACAGCCCCGTCATGAAGAAACCGTGTCTCCTCATATAAATGGAAGCCCCCACGGCATCTGTCGGCGCGTCGGTTAATGCTTTAATTTCCGAAAGTAATTCAGTGCTAGCCGTTTCCGACAAAATTGCTTGAGCGTTCGTAAATACATCAGGCTGCCTGTTCAAAAACACGCCGAATCGTTCCAGCGATGCAATGTGCTCGTCGTTCAGCTTAGGCACCTGCATTGCTCCTTACTTGCTGTACTACGCAGCGTCCACGGCCGTATGGAACACAATGCGGCGTTCCGAAAAGGGGATCCGTCGACACTTGGCATTCCATGCCGAACACCGCGCGGACGAGGTCACAAGTGATGATATTCTCCGGTCTGCCTTGTGCGTAAACCCCGCCGTCTTTAATAGCGACAATATTATGGGCATAGCGGGAAGCCAAGTTCAGATCATGGAGCACCATGACGATCGTGCGGCCCTTTTGTTCATTCAACTCAAACAAGAGGTCCAAAATTTCGATTTGGTGCGTCATGTCAAGATATGTCGTAGGCTCATCCAACAGAATGACGTCCGTGTCCTGGGCAAGCGTCATCGCAATCCACGCACGCTGGCGCTGGCCGCCCGATAACGTATCGATTGCCTGGTCGCGTAAGTCGCTTATTTTGGTTGCTTCCATCGCTGCCTCGACTTTCTTCGTATCTTCCGCCGTCCAGCGGGAAAGCCACGATTGGTGAGGATAGCGTCCTTGTTTAACGAGGTCGTGAACCGTCAATCCTTCAGGTGAGACGGGACCTTGTGGAAGGATGCCCATCTTCTTCGCGACACTGCGGGAAGACATGGAATGAATATCTTTCCCTTCCAGCAAGACGGAGCCGTCCGAAGGCTTCAACAAACGAGCGATCGAGCGTAGCAATGTGGACTTTCCGCAACCGTTGCTACCAACGAAGACGGTAATTTCGCCGCGCGGGATAGCCAAATTTAAATTTTCGAAAAGAAGACGATCTTCATAACCGATGGAAAGGTCTTTCGTATTTATAGTAGGGTGCATACTAGAATGCCTCCGTTTCATTTATCCTAAAAAGGTATGAACTCATTACTAAGAAGCATACCATATTCTCAACCAATTGAGAATGATAATCATTAATTTGTTGAAAACACTTTACAAATGACAGTCCGAAAGATTACACTACTAACTGATAATGATTATCAACGTGGAGGTAAAACATGAATAGATATATGAAAGCATTATTGTTGCTGGCTCTCAGTGTAATTTTAGTAGCCGGTTGTTCATCGAAGAAAACAGAAGAGAAAGGCGCAGGCGGCGAGACATCTGAAAACAGTGTTACGATCGTCGGAACGAACGGCGAAGTGACGCTCGATAAGCCTGCTAAGAAAGTCGTCGTTCTTGAGTGGACGTACGCGGAAGATCTGCTTGCACTCGGCGTACAGCCTGCTGGTATGGCGGACATCCAGGAATATCATAACTGGGTGAATATCGACGCCGAATTGAGCGATGACGTCGTTGATGTCGGTGGACGGCAAGAGCCAAATTTGGAAGCGATCGCTGCAATTGAGCCGGATTTGATTATCGGTGTCAGCTTCCGTCACGATGCGATGCTGAAAGATTTGGAGAAGATTGCTCCAACAGTCATTTTCAATCCGTATCCGGAAGACGAGTCCATTGACTTATACAAGGAAATGACGACGACCTTCAATGAAATCGCGAAGGCTGTAGACAAGACGGATGAAGCTGAAAAAGTGTTGGCGCATTTAGATGAGAAATACGAAGAAGCGAAAGCTGAAATCGAAAAAGCAAATCTGAAGACGAAGGACGTAATCTTGACGCTCGCGTACACAGGTCCGCAAGCTCCGGAAATCCGGGTATTCACGCCAAATTCAATGGCTTCCCAAATCCTTGAGAAGATTGGCTTGAAAAACGTGCACGTGCCGGACCAGTTTGAAGTATTCGGGTCGAGCACTTTCAATGTCGAAGGCTTGACGAAATACGAGGATGCGAACTATTTGTATACGGTACAGGAAGAAGACAATGTATACGAAAAGCAATTGAAAGATAATGCCGTTTGGAGAAACTTGAATTTCGTAAAAGAAGACCGACTATTTAACCTCGGTGAGGATACTTGGTTGTATGGAGGTCCGCTGTCAGCCGAAACATTGTTGAATCAAATCGTCGATACGATGGTTAATAAATAATGGCGGGAAAGGCTTCAGGGAAAAGATCGTTGTTCGTTATGATCATCGGTCTTTTCCTGTTGGTCGTTTTATCCTTCATCCATCTAACGCAAGGCCAAGCTGATTACACAGTTTCCCAACTTTTGAAGGAGGTTTGGGTGGAGGGGCGCATTCAAGATATCGTGCTGTCCCTCCGGCTTCCGCGTCTGGCGATCGGAATCTTAGCGGGTGGAGCGCTCGCTGTTGCGGGTGCGATTTTGCAGACATTGACGAATAACCCATTGGCATCCGCAAGTACGCTTGGCATTAATGCTGGAGCTTACTTCTTTGTCGTCGTTTCAATGATCTTCTTTCCGTCTGTCCTAGGGAATTTCCCTTTCTTAGTCGCGTTAGCGGGCGCTGTGCTATCTTCCGTTCTCGTCATCGTTCTGGCAGGGAAGCAGATGGAACCTGTGCGGGTTGCCTTGACGGGAATGATCGTCTCCTTGCTGTTTGCTTCCATGACAGGCTCATTGCAGCTGTTGTTCGAGAATCAGACGAACGGCCTCTTTTTATGGGGGTCCGGTACGCTTGTGCAGTTAAATTGGAGTGGCGTCTCGTTTGCGGGCCCGATGATTATCATCTTGTTCATCGCTGCGTTAGGCATTGCGAAGCCGATGGATATTCTGTCGTTAGGTGAGGATGTTGCGTCTTCGCTTGGCCAAAATGTGCGCTTCGTCAAATTGATGGCATGGGCGGCCGCGATTTTGCTTGCTGCAACGACGGTGAGTGTCGTCGGTCCAATCGGCTTTATCGGTCTCATGGCTCCGCATATTGTCCGGATGCTAGGCGTCCGTGGCCATTTGCAGATCTTCCTTCAGTCATTCCTATGGGGTGCTGTAATGATGATCGGAGCGGATGTGCTCGGCCGGTTGATTCAGCCCGGACAGGAAGTGCCTGTCGGGGCGATGACAGCATTGGCTGGCGGACCTTGGCTCCTCTATTTGGCTTGGAAGACGGCGAAGTCGCATACGAAAGGCGATCGCCAAATGGGCGGCACGTTAAAGCCGGTCAAACTGCCGGTCGTCATTTCAATCGTTACGATTTTAATTGTCGCTGTTTTCGCATTAGCATTTTCTTATAACGGAATGGCATGGTCTCTTGAGTGGATGAAACCGGTCGTATGGAATTTCCGGGTGCCTCGTGTGCTTACGGCCTTCATCATCGGCGTAATGCTTGCGCTTGCCGGTGTTTTATTGCAAGGCGTCTTACGGAATCCGTTGGCGGACGCAAGTGTGTTGGGCGTCACATCGATGGGTGGCGCCGGAGCGATGTTGCTATTGGTCGCAATTCCGGCAATTCCTGTTCAGTATATGCCGCTCGGTGCTGTAGTAGGAGCTACAATTGCTCTTGGCATCATTATGGTGACAGCTTGGAAAAACAATTTCCAGCCGATGCTCGTCGCTTTGATGGGTATTGCGATATCGGCTTTCGGTTCCGCCGCGACACAAGTGTTTGTCGTGAAGGCGAAATTGGCGGTCGCTGCAGCACTCGTCTGGTTATCGGGCAGCACGTACGGAAAAGGTTGGGAGGATGTGCAACTGTCGTTATTGTTGCTCGTTCTGCTCATCGGTCCAGCCATCTATTTGACACGCAGCTTGGATGTGTTGACGTTCGGGGATGATGTAGCATCGGGACTCGGTTTGTCCGTCAAATCGACGCGTGTCTGGGCGTTGATCGTCGGAGTCGCAATCAGTACGGCAGGAGTCGCGATTGTTGGAACAATCGGCTTCGTCGGATTGGTGTCTCCTCATATCGCCCGTAGATTAGTAGGTTTCCGCCACTTGCCGCTGCTCGTCGTTTCAGGTTTACTAGGCGGTTTGCTCCTAGTGACGGCGGACTTTGTCGGACGCATATTGATCGCGCCGAAAGACATCCCGAGCGGACTTATCGTAGCGCTGATCGGCACGCCTTATTTGTTGTACTTATTGAGGAAAATGAAATGAAACAGCCACATGCTCGTTTACAACGGAGCGTGTGGCTGTTTTTCTGGAATGAGAACTATTCGCCTGGTAACGAGAAGGTATTCTGAATAAACGAGAACTCTTCGCTTAGGAATGAGAACTTTTCTGATAGGAATGAGAACTTTTACTTGAGAACGAGAACTCTTTCAGCATTAATGAGAAGTTTTCGCCCGGGAACGAGAACTCTTCAAGAAAGAATGGGCCCTACCCTGATCTCCTCATCCATTCAGCGGAACCGATTTTGCCGATAATGCTATACTAGTAACACAGTAAACATCGAAAGAGGCGCAGTTATGTCCAAAGCGGATTGGAATATGAAAACATTCATGAAAGGTGCATCGATATTGACGATATCGGCAATTATCGTCAAATTGCTGGCGGCGGTATACCGGATTCCGTTCCAAAACCTTGTTGGGGATAAAGGGTTCTTCATCTACCAGCAAGTGTATCCGTTCATCGGAATTTTTATTATCTGGACATCGTACGGATTTGCGGTGGCAGTTTCGAAACTGCTTGCGGGAAGCACAAGTGTTGGAGAAGCGAAAGCGATCAAGCGAGTCGCCTTCCTTTATTTAGCTGGATTGTCCATATCGTTTTTCATCATTCTCATGACGTTTGCTCCGTTTTTCGCACATGCTATGGGAGACCCGGAACTCGTCTCGCTTCTTCGGGCAGGTGCTTATATCGTACTTGTGATGCCGATGCTAGCGGTATTGAAAGGTTCATTCCAATCGGAAGGGCAGATGACGCCTGTTGCTATTTCAAATGTTGGTGAGCAGGTATTGCGGGTTGCAATCATCCTCATTGGTACGTGGGTGGCTGTACGCGCAGGGGCGTCCCTTTACAAAGCTGGCGAAGTGGCCATGTGGGGCGCTGTTTTAGGCCAGGCGTTAGGTGTTGTCATACTTGCCCTATTTTATAAAAATGGCTATAAAGGGCCGCGTATACAAGTGGACACGTGGCGTATCGTGAAGGAATTGACGTTTGTCAGTTTGAGCGTCAGCGCGAGTTCGCTCATCCTGCTGCTGTTTCAAATGGCGGATTCGTTTATGATCTACAATAGTTTGCTGGCAAAAGGCTTTGTCGCTGAGGCTGCGATGGAAATGAAAGGTGTGTACGACCGTGGACAGCCACTCGTCCAGATGGGAATTTTGATCGCTTCCACATTGGCGCTCGCAATCGTCCCACTAATTGCGCATCATGCAGCAAAAAAGGAAGGGCGAGGTGCTGAGCCGTTCATTCAGCTCACGTTCCGGACGGCGATTTTATTCGGTTGGGCGGCTGCGATCGGGTTAGCGTTCGTTCTTCCATACGTGAATGAAATGCTATTTGAGACGCGGAATGGCTCGGTCGCATTGATCATCTTTGCGTTTCAAATCTTTTGGCTGTCGCTCATATTGCCGTTGACCGCAATATTGCAAGGAGCGGGCAAAGTGAAAATCCCGACGCTGTTCCTTCTAGGCGGTCTTGTCATAAAAATAATTGCAAATCAATTATTAGTCCCGCTCTATGACGTAACAGGCGCAGCGCTTGCAGGGAACATCGGTTTTGCGGCAATTGCGTTTGGGCTTCTTCTTTATTTCAAAACTGTGTGGCCGATGAAACTGGCCCCTAGCCGTTTTTACGGTGGGCTTCTACTCGCTACGCTAGCGATGGCATTGGTCATCTTTCCTTGGATGCTTGCAGCGGATCAGTTTTTATTCGACAATGTTTCATCCCGGACCGGGGCGACGTTGACGGCGCTGACGGCTGTCACATTAGGAGCGGGCGTTTTCCTAGTCGTTGTTATGAAATCACGTATAATGGCGGAGAAGGAATGGTATTTGCTGCCGTTCGGTAAGAGGTTAGCACGTGTACAATTGAGTCTCAATAAAAATAGAAGGTGAATGGATGAATACAATTACGATTATCGGCCTTGGTGCCGGGGATCTTGATCAGCTGTCCCTTGGCACATACCGGAAGCTGAAGGAAGCTGCGTTCGTCGTTGCAAGGACGGACCAGCATCCGGCCATTGTTGAATTAAGGGCGGAAGGCATGGCGATAGAGAGCTTCGATGACGTTTATATTGAAAATGATGCGTTTGAGCAAGTGTATGAGGAAATTACGGAGCAATTATTATCGATGGCAAAAGAGAAGGCGGTTACGTATGTCGTGCCAGGCCATCCGCTCGTCGCAGAGCGCACAGTTCAATTATTGATTGAAAAAGAACGTGCTGGCGTAGTCGAGCTTGAAATTGCAGGAGGCAACAGCTTCCTCGATCCGATTTTTGCAGCGCTTCGGATCGATCCGATTGAAGGATTCCAGTTGCTCGATGGCACAGACATGAAGCGCGATGACGTGATGATGACGCAGCATGTGCTGATCGGCCAAGTGTATGATGCGTTTATCGCTTCTGAAGTGAAGCTGTCGCTTATGGAGAAGTATGCGTATGACCATCCCGTGACAATCGTGACGGCAGCAGGCTCTTCATTGGAAAAGCTCCGGACTGTGCCGTTGTTCGAATTGGATCGTGAGACGGAAATCGATAATTTGACGACGGTTTATGTGCCTCCTGTTGAGGAGCGCGAAGAGCGTTTGAAGGAATGGTCGACGTTCCGGGAAATCATCGCAGCGTTACGTGCTCCGGACGGCTGCCCGTGGGACCGGGAGCAGACGCATGAATCGTTGAAGCGGTATTTAATCGAGGAAGCGCATGAATTGCTCGAAGCGATTGACCAGGAGGACGATGAAGGCATCATCGAGGAATTAGGCGACGTGTTGCTACAAGTGTTCTTGCATGCGCAAATCGGCGAGGACGACGGCTATTTTGCAATGGAAGATATCTTGCAGTCAATCGGCGATAAAATGATTCGCCGCCATCCGCATGTGTTCGGCAATCATAATGTGGAAAATTCGGATGAGGTTTTAAAAAATTGGCAGGAGATTAAGAAAGAAGAGAAGCCGCAAGCTGAGTCGCTCTTGGATGGACAAGCACGCCATAGTTCTTCCTTGCTCACTTCATTTAATTACCAAAAGGAAGCGGCGAAGGTCGGATTCGATTGGCCGGATATAACAGGAGCTTTCGATAAATTTGAGGAAGAATGGCAGGAATTCAAAGAGGAAGTGGCGAATGGAACGAAGCAGAGCCAGACGGATGAGCTGGGGGATGTCCTATTCACACTCGTCAACTTGTCGAGATTTTTGAAGCTGTCCCCCGAGGAAGCGATGGCGCATGCGAACGAGAAATTCAAACGGCGCTTTTCGTTCGTCGAGCAAAGCGTAAAGAACGGGAGAGGAGAATTCTCCGCCTATACGCTTGATGAACTCGAGGAATTTTGGCAACTGGCAAAGGGGAGGGAAAAGGAATGAGAATAGATAAGTTTTTGAAGGTTTCACGTCTGATTAAAAGACGGACATTGGCGAAGCAAGTGGCAGACCAAGGCCGTATTACGATCAATGGCAAGGTGTCAAAAGCATCGTCGGTCGTCAAACCGGGCGACGAGCTTGCCATCCGATTCGGACAAAAGATTGTAACGGCAAAAGTCGAGGCACTGAAAGATTCAACGAAGAAAGAAGACGCTGCATCTATGTATACGATCTTGAAGGAAGAGAAGCTGGACAAGGTGGAACCTGAATTTATTGACGATGAAGATTGATATCAGGGAAAAACACGATAAATAGACATATCCTCAGCCTGATTGAAAACGCTTGTCAGCCTAGGCGCGAAGTGGAGCGAAGACGCGAATAGAACTAAGGTTCATGAGCGGACGAGCGACACGGGCAACAACGGATGCGAGCGTTTGTCAACAGGCTGGCATGACAGGAACTTTTCCTGTCATGTTTTTTTATTTGGGCGCATAGGATGGCAGTGAACGTACAAGCAAAGGAGGAATAGTATGCAAATCCAGACCGACAATCCAACATACGCAATTCCATCAGGGGATCATGTCATCACAATGAGAAATCGAAAAAGAATGGATCTTACATCTGTCAAAACAATCGATCGGTTCGACCAAGAGGAGTTCATCGTACGGACTTCTCAAGGAGTATTAGTAATCCGCGGGGAGGAGCTGCGCATCGTCCATTTGGATGTAGACAAAGGGCTTCTTACATTGGAAGGCACGATCACCACGATGCAATATGACGAAGAAGATGCAGGTTCACGCGGTTTCCTCCATAAATTGTTTGGATGAGTCTCTCCGTCCAGTTTCTTAGTCTTCTTGCAATGATTGGGACAGGCATCGGGGCCGGGGTTTTGATGGATTTGATCGGAACGGGCGTGGATGCGACCGGTAAGAAATCGATCATCCGGAAATACGCGGTCCCCTTGGAAGTGGTCGGATGGATTGTAATCGGGTGTGCATCGTTCTACGTTCTTTTCGTCGTCCGGGATGGGGCATGGAGGATGTATGACCCGGTTGCTCAAATTTGCGGAATGCTTTTATACGCCTCGATTTTCCACCGGCCTTTCAGATTTTTGGGTAGAATCCTGAACATGTTGATTATCAAGCCGATCTGGTTCATCGTCAGGCTCGTGGCGAAGATCATCAGCCGAACGTTCCAGCTTCTCATCAAGATTGTGAGATTTCTTCTTTCTCCATTCATCTTTCTTTATTATAAAGTCTCTGACTCTCTCTTTAAATCCGCTGAGAAATAATGTATAATTACTAGACTTAACGGATTTCGAACTGTAATGAGAGGGAGTGCAGGACATGGAGCAAAGGAAAAGGAAATCATCCAAGACCGTTGCATCGATTGAAACTGAATATATCCGCTCGTTGCGCAAAAAAGAAATGTGGAGAAACACGCAGAAGAAGCGGCTTCAGAAGAAACTGTTCATCTATGCGGTGATCGCTTTCGCGGTGCTCGGCGGTATGACGAAAATGTATATTCAGCAAAAGCAGACGCTGCAAGAGATAGAACAGGAAAAAGTGGAAACGCTCGCCAAGTTGGAAGAAGTGAAGGAAGAGCAAGAACTTCTTAAAAAACAGCTTGTGAAATTGGATGACGATGACTATATTGCCAAGCTTGCACGGAAAGAATATTTTTTATCTGATAAAAATGAAATCATCTTCACCGTCCCAGAAAATAAGAAGAAAAAAGACGAAAAAGATGACGGAAAAGAGTAGTCTTATTGACACTCTTTTTTTGTTGGCTATAATGAAAGTAAGGATCTTGCACTTGCAGGACTCGCCATATGGTAAAAGGCTTCTGAAAAGTGGCCGTTTAAATCTTAAGGAGGAGCATTTTTTTTATGTCAATTGAAGTAGGCAGCAAGTTACAGGGGAAAGTTACAGGGATCACAAACTTCGGTGCGTTCGTCGAACTGCCGAACGGTTCAACTGGTCTGGTCCATATTAGTGAAGTAGCGGACAATTATGTGAAGGATATCAATGACCACCTAAAAGTAGGCGATATGGTTGAAGTGAAAGTGATGAATGTCGGCACTGACGGAAAAATCGGTTTATCGATTAGAAAAGCGAAACCGGAAGCTGAACGTCCTCAACGCCCTCAACGTCCTCGTCACAGCGGTGGCCGTCCTAGCCATAATGACCGTCCAGAGAATTTCGAGCAAAAGATGGCTAAATTCATGAAAGACAGTGAAGAACGCCTTTCAACTTTGAAAAGAGCAACAGAATCTAAACGCGGTGGCCGTGGCGCAAGAAGAGGGTAACTTGCTGGCTGTTTCAATTAGTGGAAATGAATCTCTTATGAGCGATCTAACATCTAATAAGATGTTAGGTCGTTTTTTTAATTCGGATACGATAAATGCTTCCAAATACGCATAAATCCGTGAAGGCGCGCATAAACGACGGCAAATACGCATAAATTGCTCCAAAAACGCATAATCACTTCCAAACGCGCATAAATGAATTTTTTCACGCATAAAAGCTTCTAAACACCCATAAATGATTTTCTTTACAAGGGTTTCAATCTACAACTACCGAATAATAAATGAAAAGGGGGCTGTATTGGAATGAATGAAGTTGTGGGCAATCTTAAAAATTACTTGGAATGGGCAGATTCGTTGCACTCGTTGACTGAACAACAGAGGGATACACCGTATCAAGAAGGAAAATGGACTCCAAAGGAGATTCTCATGCATATGGCGGAATGGGATCGATTCACTTTGGAGCATCGGCTTGAACGGATGAAAGAATCAGAGAAGCTTGAAGATGTGGAGTGGGGACCGTTCAATGAGCGGGCTGCAAAACTTGCAAAAGAACATTCCTTTGATGAAGTGATCGTACTCGCAAAGAAGTATCGGCAACAAATTATTGAATGGCTTGAAGGTGTGGATGAGGCGGAATGGACGAAGCCGTTTAACATCGGCGAACATGTTCTGACATTACGGGAATATTTCTCGGATTTTGTTTGGCATGATTCGCACCATAAGGAACAAATCGAGTCGATTCGATAAGAAGAGAAGATCTTTAATGTGTTATGCGTGATTGGGAGAGTTTATGCGCGTTTGCGGGAGTTTATGCGGTTCTGCAGGCGTTTATGCGTTTTTGGAGGAAGTTATGCGTATTTAATTCGATTTATGCGTGATTCCAGCGATTTATGCGTATTTCGGCATAAAAAAAGCGTCCTGTCATCTGACAGGACGCTTTTTTCAATTATTGTCCAGCTTCGGCGGCCAGATGCTCGGGGTCATGAGAAAACCCGGCTAAGTGGCAAAAAGCGCCACACGCCGGGTTTTCTTATGCCTGTCGCATCTAAGCAGGCCGCCTACGCATTTCTATATAGCGGCGGAGGGGGTCGAACCCACGACCTTTCGGGTATGAACCGAACGCTCTAGCCAGCTGAGCTACGCCGCCATGTTGTTCATTTGTTCTGAACGACAATAACCATAATACACGGCTTGATGGCGTCTGTCAACCTTTCGTTGAAAAATAGAAAAAGACTTCGGAACGAGTCGAAATCTTTTTTGATTCACTTGTCAGGAACAGACAAATTCTTTCGCTTTACCTATGTATACTCAGTTGCAAGTAGACATAGGGGGAATGTGAGATGAAGATGATAGGCAATCTTGAGAGACCGGTAGGCCAGCAGATTCGTCAGGTGTTCGACACGGTGGGGAAGCGGAAGATGTATGTATTGATGGCGGCGTTCTTTTTACTAAGTACGTTTTTCTTGTCGCAGGCAGTTCTGTTTGACGCAGCCGTGCCTTTTTTCTTGCCGGTTTGGGCGTTGGCACAGATGCGATTCAGGAAACATCTCATTTATGTATTCATCGGCGGAATTGCCGGAGGGGCTTTTTTAGGGCTAGGACAAGCAGTGATCCATTTATTGCAATTATTGTTGTTCAATGTAGTGAGCAAGCATCCTCTCATGCGGAAATCCATACCATTGACCGTTGCAGGGTCGATCATTGTTGTCCAAGTTCTTTGGCAGTTTATCATGCATAGCGGGCATACGCCTGTCGATGTGCAGTTGACGATCGGCTTCGAAGCTGTGTTGGCGCTATTCATGACGTTTTTCCTGTTTGTTGCCTTCCCTCATCGGGAGCGCATCTTTTTTGGCCAATGGTCGCCGGAACGACTCGGGGCTGTTTGTATTGTCGGCATCATGGCGACAACCGGGATGGGCAATCTCATGGTCGGTCCGATTTCAATTTCAGGATTGCTTCTTCATTTGACCATTTTGCTGGCAGCGCTTGCTGGCGGTCTTCCGTTTTCCACGACGATTGCGATGATGATCGCCGCCATCTCGGGAATTGCGGAATTGTCATTCACCGGGATGATGGCGGTATATGGGATGACAGGCTTCTTTGCTGGTGCTCTTCGCAGGCTCGGAAAATTAGGTATTGCCACAGGCGGCTTTGCGGTATCCGTTTTTTTTCTGCTATACGATTTCACATTGCCGCTTGATACTTCCCATTTCCTGACGATCGGCTTGGCAACGCTTCTATTTTTCTTCGTGCCGGCGAAGAAGGTGGAGCCGCTTAGCCGGATGATTACGCCGGGCGCTCAACAGGACATTTCAGTGAAGCGGCAGCAATGGCTGACCGATCGACTTGACGAGCAATTATCCGATTTCCAGCAGTTCGCAGAATTCATGTCCAATCTTGTCAATGATCGTTTCTCTTCGGATGACAGCAATGCGGAACAAAACATACCTTCAATCTGTCAGTCCTGTTTCAGATATTCGAAATGTTGGGAGGGGAAGGGGGAATGGATGGCCCGTCTGCTCTACGAGTGGGAAGGGACTTATTCCGCGACGAAGAAAGCGGCACGTCACCGTGTCGAGGAAAGGATTAAGTATAAATGCATCCGCTCTGCAGGTTTGATTTCCGAGTTGGAGGAATCGGCTTCCAACCACCTTCTCATGGGGCAACTACAGCATGGGAGAAAAATGCTTGCGTTGCAGTTGAGGGATATGAGCAACCATTTGGAGAAAATCATGAATGATATAAAAGGGGAGTTGACGGTTAACCATCTTGCAGAGGAGGAATTGGGGAAGCATTTGCAGTCGCAAGGAATCGAATATTATCAGATCGATATTTTATCGGAGGAGAAAGGAGCATACCGGATCGTTATTTCAATACCCGAAAAGCGTTCGGATTTTGAGACGGATACAACTGTGGCGGAACGACTTATACTGCCGTTATTGGAGGAAGTCTATCGCGAGCCGTTCAAAGTGGAGAAGACCGTCGTGCTGCAAGACCCATTCCCGCATATTCAAATTATGTTCTGCTCGGCTGTCCGATTCTCAATGGAATATGGGATTGTGGCGACAGCTGGTAGCGGGACGTTCCATGCTGGCGACGCTTATGAAGTGTTCCCAATCCACGACGGTCTCACCGCTGTTCTGCTATCAGATGGAATGGGGCATGATATGAATGCATACCGTGAAAGCCGGAAAGTGATCCGTCTCATGCGGGAATGTCTGGATCGGAAAATGGATCCTGAAACGGCGATGCATACATTGCATTACATGATGTCGTTGAATGGCCTAGACGACATGTATGCGACGCTCGATTTGGCTTTAATCGACTTGCAGGACGGCCGGCTTTGGTCTTGGAAGGCGGGTTCAATGAGCACGTATATTAAGCGTGGACAAGACTTCCTCAGGCTCGACAGCAAATCGGTTCCCGTCGGATTCCTTCCGTCATTTTCCGTGGAGGCAACAAATGAAGAATTGAAATCGGGAGATATTATCGTCATGCTGACGGATGGAGTATTTAACGGGTCGGTAACGATTGAGAAGCAGGAGGAGGCGATCTATGGAATATTGGAAAAGTACGGCCACTTGTCATGTGAGCCGTTAGCCGACCGTATAATGTCCGAGATGGAGAGGAAATTCGGTGTTGTTGCGGACGACCGGACCGTTTTAGTAATGAAAGTTGAACACGTCTTACCGAAGTGGACGACAATAAAGCCTACAAATCGATTTATTTCCCGGGAAAAAGTTATGGGGTAGAATAGGGGGAAGATGAAAGACAACAGTGTGGGGGGGCGAATCATGCAGGCATTTGAAAGGAAAATCCTTGATTTCATTCATAAAGAGGAATTGCTGACTTCAGGGCAACGGGTTCTTGTCGCTTGCTCGGGTGGGGTGGATTCTGTTGCGCTATTGCTACTCATGGCAAAACTCGGCGAAAAACTGCGGATTGAGGTGGCTGCCGTCCATGTCGATCATATGCTTCGCGGGCGAGAGTCGGCGGATGACGGCGAGTTTGTGAAAGAGCTATGTAGGAAGCTTGGAATTCCTTTCTTTGGCGGGGATGTACCCGTACCCTCCATTCTAAATAAGGAAGGCGGAAATGTGCAGGACGTCTGCCGTACTGGACGTTACGCCTTTTTCAACGAGGTGATGCGTGCGGAGCACTATGACGTGCTGGCGACCGCCCATCATGCAGAAGACCAATTGGAGACGGTGCTTATGCAATTGTCCAGGGGAAGTGTCCCTCTCGGCATTCCTGCGAGTAGGACAATAGACGGCGGCACCGTCATCAGACCTTTTCTTCCAGCGATGAAAGAAGAGCTTCTTACGTATGTGAAGAGTCGTGGTGCACAATTCAGGGAGGATCCGAGCAATAAAAGTGACGCCTATTTACGGAATCGGCTCCGCCGACATGTCGCGCCGATTATCTTGTCGGAAAATCCTTCGGCAGCATTGAATGTCGTTAAAATGACGGCTGATCTTAGGGAGGATGAATTGTTATTGGATAGCTTGGTGAAAGAGCGTTTTGCTTCCATTGTGACCTTCACTGAAGATGGCTTGCCGACCTTTCCCTCTGAACAGTTTAAAAGCATGCACACTGCTTTACAAAAGCGCTTTATTCCACTACTATTGAATTATCTTTACTTCGGGGAAATCAAACCTGTAGTATACAATACTGCACTTTTGAACCAATTGCATCATCACCTATCCGCAAGTACGGGAAATGTCACGATTGACCTTCCGAAAGGCTACCGATTCGTTCGGGAATACGGTGTCGTTTCGATTGTGAAAAATGCGGAAAACAAAGAAGTCCCAGTTCAAATGCTGCAAAAAGGCGAATGGACGAGCTGGGGTGATATGCTGCTGTATTGGGACATTGCTGACGGACACAACGAGGAAGCTGAGGAAGTAATGTATTTCGACTTACCCGATGTAGACTTGCCGCTTTACGTGAGGGGCAGAAAAGACGGGGATCGGATATTGCTACCGGGCATGACTCGGCCAAAGCGATTGTCCAGATTGTTCATTGACGAAAAAATCGGCGCTGAAAAACGGCGAAAAACGCCGATCGTCATAACTGCGCACGGTGAGATTTGCGCCATTCCTGGCGTGCGATATGGCATCCAGTTCAAGAATCGGAAAACGGAACAGGAAAAGTACATATTCAAAATGAAAGCAAAGTGAAAATTTTAATGGAAAAGAGAGGGAACTCGATGTTGCAAAACGATATTGAAGAAGTGCTCATCACAGAAGAACAGATCCAGGAGAAAATTGCGGAACTTGGTGCCGTACTGACGGAGGATTACCAGGATAAATTTCCGCTAGCGATCGGTGTCCTAAAAGGGGCATTGCCTTTCATGAGCGACTTGATTAAACGGATCGATGCGTATATCGAATTGGATTTCATGGACGTATCCAGCTATGGAAATGCGACGGTGTCATCAGGTGAAGTGAAAATCGTCAAGGACTTGAATGCAAGTGTGGAAGGCCGTGACGTTTTAATCATCGAAGATATCATTGACAGCGGTATGACATTGAATTATTTAGTTGAACTTTTTAAATACCGAAAAGCGAAATCCATTAAGATTGTAACGTTGCTTGATAAACCGACGGGACGAAAAGTGGACTTGAAAGCGGATTATGTCGGATTCCTTGTACCGGATGCGTTTGTTGTCGGTTATGGGCTTGATTACGCAGAAAAATATAGGAACTTGCCTTATATCGGTGTATTGAAAAAGGAAATCTACTCTTTCTGAAAGCTTTTCAACAAACCTTTAATAGGGGCGATGGAAAGCTTTTTCCATATTCGGTCGAAGTAGGAATACTATCATCTGTGGAGTCGTGAATATTTACGAATGAAAGACTGTTCTTTTTCGGTACGTTATAAAGTCATTTCCTTTGTAGGTTGAATCTGTTATATGATAAGATTTACAATAGTTTTCTGTTGAAAGAAATGAGGAGGCTTGGGATGAATCGTATACTTCGATACTTTCTACTATACGGATTGATCTTCCTTGCAATCATGGGGATTTTCAGTTCACTAAATAATCCGAATCCGAAAACGAAAGAGATTCGGTATGATGAATTTTATACATCGTTGGAAAAAGGCGATATTGAAACATTATCGTTTCAACCAGTGCGTGATGTTCTGACTGTTGAAGGTACGATGAAGGGCTATGAAGAGGGAGAAAAATTCACGACGAATGTTTTGATGAGTGATACTTCTGTTATGGAAGTGATTCGAAATATCGAAGCTACCGGTAAAACGAATAACCCTCAGATCCAAATCATACCTGCTCCAGAGACAAGTGCATGGGTAGCCTTCTTTACAGGATTAGTTCCTTTCATCATCATCATCATCCTATTCTTCTTCCTTCTGAATCAAGCACAAGGCGGCGGTGGCGGCCGAGTGATGAATTTTGGAAAAAGTAAGGCGAAGCTCCATTCCGATGATCGCAAAAAAGTCAGATTCACAGACGTAGCGGGTGCGGATGAAGAAAAAGCCGAGCTTGAAGAAGTTGTGGATTTCCTGAAAGATTCCCGTAAATTCGCTGAACTCGGAGCGCGTATTCCAAAAGGAATCCTTTTGGTCGGACCTCCTGGTACAGGTAAAACACTTTTGGCACGTGCGGTTGCCGGTGAAGCCGGTGTTCCGTTCTTCTCGATTTCCGGTTCGGATTTCGTTGAAATGTTTGTCGGGGTCGGGGCATCCCGTGTCCGCGACTTGTTTGAAAACGCAAAAAAGAATGCGCCGTGTATCATCTTCATCGATGAAATCGACGCAGTCGGACGTCAACGGGGCGCTGGTCTCGGAGGCGGGCATGATGAACGTGAACAGACGCTTAACCAGCTTTTAGTTGAAATGGATGGGTTCGATGGAAACGAAGGCATCATTATCGTTGCCGCGACAAACCGTCCAGATATCCTTGACCCAGCACTTCTTCGTCCAGGACGTTTCGACCGTCAAATCACTGTCGGCCGTCCGGATGTCAAAGGCCGTGAAGCGGTTCTGAAAGTGCATGCGCGTAACAAACCACTTGACGAGTCAGTCAATATGAAAGCTTTGGCGCAACGCACTCCAGGATTCTCGGGTGCTGACTTGGAGAACTTGTTGAATGAAGCTGCATTAGTCGCGGCTAGACGCGGCAAGGCGAAAATCGACATGTCGGATATCGATGAAGCGACGGACCGCGTCATTGCGGGACCAGCTAAAACGAGCAGGGTCATTTCTGAGAAAGAAAGAAATATTGTCGCATTCCATGAAGCGGGTCACGTCGTTGTCGGCCTTATGTTGGATGACGCGGAAATCGTCCATAAAGTGACGATCGTCCCTCGCGGCCAGGCCGGCGGATATGCGGTCATGTTGCCGAAAGAGGACCGTTACTTCATGACGAAGCCTGAACTTCTCGACAAAATTGCCGGACTCCTTGGAGGACGTGTAGCGGAAGAAATCGTCCTTGGGGAAGTTTCTACAGGTGCCCATAACGACTTCCAACGTGCTACGGGCATTGCACGTTCCATGGTGACTGAATATGGTATGAGCAAAAAGCTCGGACCGATGCAATTTGGCCAGGCGCAAGGCGGCAATGTCTTCCTTGGAAGAGACTTCAATTCCGAACAGAACTATTCCGAATCGATTGCGTATGAAATCGACCAGGAAATGCAGCGCATCATTAAGGAACAATATGAGCGCACAACTAATATCCTGACGGAGAACCGAAACTTGCTCGACTTGATTGCAACGACGCTTCTCGAAGTGGAAACGTTGGATGCAGAGCAGATCAATCACTTGAAAGATCATGGCACATTGCCTGAGCGTCCATACGAGAAAAATGGAAATGGCTCACAAAAGAAAACGGATGATGCAGATGCTGAAAAAGACACTGTGCATTCGGATTCGACAGGCGCGCCTGCAGATCCTTCTATTGGAGACTTGCCGAAAGAGAATGGTGGAGATCAAACCCTTCCTCCAATCGATGAACATAGAAGAGATTGACGTTACGGAGCTACTGTAAAGGATGATATTCCAGTCGACTGCTTTTTTAAGGCAGTCGGCTGTTTTTATTTCTACCTGATGTGTTATCATCCAGCTCCAGGTGGCAGCTAAAGCCGTAACGAAGAACGGCTTTTGCGAGTAAAAGCGTAGCGTTACGAGCATCGGTTGGGGAGAGTGTATTAATTTATACGAATCAAACCATGCTGTTGATTGGCTAGACGCCGCCCTTCGCTTTTGTTATGATGTTTTGGAAAATGACGAATGTTAGCGAGGAAAAGAATATGATCTTAGTATTGGATACAGGAAATACGAATATCGTTCTTGGAGTCTATGATAAAGGTGAATTGAAGCACCACTGGCGTATGGAAACGTACAGGCAAAGAACGGAAGACGAATATGCCATGTCCGTGAAAGCGCTGTTTACCCATGCCGGCCTAAGATTTGAAGATATCAATGGCATCATCATCTCATCTGTCGTTCCGCCGGTCATGTTCCCGCTTGAGCAGATGTGCAGAAATTATTTTAACTTGCGTCCGCTCATTGTTGGACCAGGAGTCAAAACAGGATTGAATATAAAATACGAAAATCCTCGCGAAGTGGGTGCGGACCGTATTGTCAATGCGGTCGCTGCTATCCATGATTACGGCTCTCCGCTCATCATCGTCGATTTCGGTACTGCTACGACATTCTGTTATGTGAATGAAAAAGGTGAGTATATGGGCGGTTCGATTGCGCCAGGAATCGGCATTTCCATGGAGGCGTTATTCGATCGGGCATCCAAATTGCCGCGTGTCGAATTGACGCGGCCGGATCATATTATCGGCAAGAACACCGTAGCCGCGATGCAAGCGGGCATCGTTTATGGATATGTCGGGCTTGTCGAAGGTATCGTTGGAAGGATGAAAGCGCACAGTAAGGTGGAGCCGACTGTCATTGCGACAGGAGGCCTTGCTGAATTGATTGCCAGTGAGACGAATGTAATTGATATCGTAGACAATTTCCTTACGTTGAAGGGGTTGCATTTGATCTACGAAAGAAATGTTTGAAGGGAGTAGTAATAGATGAGTGATTATTTGATAAAAGCATTAGCTTTTGAAGGGACAATTCGTGCGTATGCGGTGAATTCGACAGAGGCAGTCGGCGAAGCGCAGAAAAAGCACCATGTATGGCCGACAGCTACAGCAGCTTTAGGCAGGACGATGACGGCTGGGCTCATGATGGGAGCGATGCTGAAAGGCGATGACAAACTGACGGTAAAAATTGAAGGGAACGGCCCGGCTGGACCGATTGTCGTTGATGCTAACGCTCACGGGGAGGTAAGAGGATACATTACGAATCCGCATACCCATTTTGATTTGAACGAACAAGGGAAACTTGACGTTAGGCGCGCGGTCGGCACGGAAGGAATGTTGACGGTAGTGAAAGACCTTGGATTACGGGACTTTTTCACAGGGCAAGTTCCGATTGTTTCCGGTGAAATTGCGGAAGACTTCACTCAATATTTTGTTGTATCTGAACAGGTTCCTTCAGCGGTGGCCTTGGGTGTCCTTGTCAATCCTGACAATACCGTCAAAGCTGCAGGCGGCTTCATCATCCAAGTGATGCCGGGTGCAACGGAAGAGACGATCAGCATGCTTGAGGAAAAGTTAGCGAACGTTGAACCGATTTCTAGGATGATTGACCGTGGTTTGACGCCGGAGGAAGTAATCGGAGAAGTGTTGGGGAAAGAGAATGTTGAAATCCTCGATCGAATGGACGTTGCATTCCGATGCAATTGCTCTCGGGAACGTTTTGGCAACGCAATCATCGGTCTTGGAGAGCAGGAAATCCGAGAAATGATCGATGAAGACGGCCAAGCGGAAGCCGAATGCCATTTCTGTTTAGAGAAGTATCTATTCACGAAAGAAGAACTTGAAGGATTTATCGATGAAATACGGTCAAGGTCGTAACGTCCAGGAGACGGTTCCTCCTAGGAGGAGATTGAAAACGAAACCGCTTCTCGCAATTATTGGCGTCCTTTTTACTTGTAACGTCCTTTGGTTTATCGGATGGCTCATCCCTGGCAAATCGAAGCAACCTGATGAAGAGGTTGCTTCGGTAGCGGGCGAAGCGATTACGAGAGGGCAGTGGATGACTGCCATGGAAAAGGAAGTTGGGAGAGAAGTGCTTCTCGATCTCGTCAACAATAAAGTGATGGAGACGGCCGCAAAGAAATACGGTATCAAAGTGACGGACGAGGAAATCGAACTGGAACTCGCGTTGATCACTTCGGTGGACGGCAGATCGCATTCGGGAATGGACATCGAGCAAACACGGCAAAAAATTCGGTCTCACCTTATTTTGGAGAAGGTCTTGTCGAATGACGTCGTCATTGATGATGCTTCAGTGAAAGCGTTTTATGAGAAAAATGAATCCCTCTACAATATTTTGACCGCTTACCGGACTTCCATCATCATTGTTCCGACGAAGGAAGAGGCGGAGCAGGCATTGGATGAGCTATCGAAAGGGTCAAGCTTTGATGCGTTGGCAAAAGAACTATCGACCGATCTCGCTTCAGCCAGCCTTGGCGGCGACATCGGCTATATAAATGCTGAGACAGAGACGGTAGACCCTGCAATCTATAAAGCGGCATCCAAACTGAAGGAAGGAAAGATCGGGGATGCCGTCAAGCTGCATGACGGTACATATGCGATTATCCTAGTGAATGAAATCGTGAAGGGCAGGACGTTCTCCTTTAATGAAGTGAAGGAGCACATTAAACGTGAGCTGGCCATTGAACAGCTTCCTCAATCGGTCAATCCCGAAGCGTTTTGGAAAGAGTTCGATGCAAGATGGTTTTATGGAAAATGAAGTGAAAAGCTGGTCGGAGTCGTCTAAAGAGCGGTTCTGAACGGCTTTTTTTTAGGTTATACATATGAAAAGAGGGAAAAGATAAGGGAGTCATTAATGATTGACACTGTTCACAATCGGGGTGTACTATTAATACAATAAAACATATCAAATAACTAGGGATTAGGAGTGGGTAGAAATGAGTAGAGTTGGGAACACGATTGCGGACCTAGTCGGAAAAACGCCGCTCGTCAAGTTGAACCGTATGACAAACCCAGACATTGCGGACATTTATTTAAAACTGGAATACTTCAATCCGGGATCGAGTGTAAAAGACAGGATTGCGCTTGCAATGATTGAAGCTGCAGAGAAGTCCGGAGATTTGAAGGAAGGCAGCACGATCATTGAGCCGACGAGCGGGAATACAGGAATTGGTCTCGCGATGATTGCAGCCGCAAAAGGATATAAGTCAGTTCTCGTCATGCCGGATACGATGAGCATGGAGCGCCGGAATCTATTGCGTGCTTACGGTGCCGACCTTGTCCTTACACCTGGAGCGGAAGGGATGAAAGGGGCTATCGGAAAAGCGGAAGAGCTAGCAGAGAAAAACGGCTGGTTCATGCCGCAGCAATTCAATAACGAAGCGAATCCCGAAGTGCATCGTCTGACGACAGGTCCGGAAATTGCCGATGCGCTTGATCAAGTCGATGCGTTCATCTCGGGCATCGGTACAGGAGGTACGATAACCGGGGTGGGCAGCGTATTGAAAGAGCGCTTCCCGGACGTGCGTATCATTGCCGTGGAGCCGACAGATTCGCCAGTCCTTTCGGGTGGAAAGCCAGGGCCGCATAAAATCCAAGGAATCGGGGCGGGCTTCGTACCGAAAGTGCTCGACACGGACATATATGATGAAATTATTCAAGTGACGAATGATGAAGCGTATGATACAGCTAGAAGAGCGGCGCGGGAAGAGGGAATTCTGGGCGGCGTCTCCTCCGGGGCGGCCATTTTCGCTGCGCTTCAAGTTGCGGAAAAGCTTGGGAAAGGCAAGAAAGTCGTTGCCATCCTCCCATCGAACGGTGAACGATACTTGAGTACCCCGCTTTATCAATTTGAAGAAGAATAAAAGTTGTTAGTTGAAGGAGAGAGCTCATGCGGCTCTCTTTTTTTCTTTCCTAATAGTAGCCTAAACCCCAGTTTACACGTTAAGATAACTATATTAAATGGAGCTGGGGGAAAATGAAATGGATAAATTGCATCCTAATTATAAGAAGACTGACATGACGAAGGAGCAATTTTTTTACGCATATAAAGAACTTGCGAAAACGGTGGGACAGCACGTTTTGCTGGAAAGCGGACGAACAGGCAAACTATGCATCGCGGGTGTCGACCCGTTAGTTACGTTAATAAGCAAGCAGCATCAATCATTGGAGCTTCAATGGCGTGACGGGAAGAAGGAAACAAGGGAAGGCGAACCTCTTGAACTAGTATCGGCCTTCGTCGAATCGATGAAAATGGACAATGTACCGGAGCTGCCGGACTTCCAAGGGGGCGCTATCGGGTTCATCAGCTACGATTACGCCCGGACATATGAGCCAATTCCTGAAATGACTGCGGATGACCTTGAGACGCCGGACGTCTTTTTCTATTTATTTGACCGTTGGGCAGTCCTCGATCTCGAAACGGAAACAGCTTATTTCATGACGTTGCCTGGTCGGGGGCTGGATGCGTCGGAAGTGGAAAGGGAATGGACGGAGGCGGCAGAAGCCGGTATCGCAAGTCGCTTCCTATCACCAGCTAACTATACAATCGATTATACAAGACCTGAAAATGTGGAAGTGTCGGTAACCGGACCGCAATTCGAACAGATGGTGCGTGATGTCCAGCGCTATATTGCGGATGGAGACGTCAATCAAGTCAACTTGACTGTCCGACAATCGAAGTTTCTATCCGCTGACCCGCTTTCGATGTACGAAGCATTGCGTTCCTTCAATCCATCGCCTTATATGGCGTCAATCGGAGCCAAGGAATTCGCTGTCGTGTCGGGTTCTCCGGAATTGTTGCTGAAGAAACGCGGAATGGAGTTGAGTACCCGTCCAATCGGGGGAACGCGGCCGAGAGGGGCGACAGAATTCGAGGATGAAGCATATGAGAAGGACCTGCTCTCCGATGAAAAGGAGAAAGGTGAGCATATTATGCTTGTCGAACAGGAGCTGGAGGACTTTGGACGAGTCTGCGTGCCGGAAACGGTGGAAACGGATGAATTCATGGTCGTTGAGCGGTATTCGCACGTCATGCATCTCGTTTCGAATGTGAGAGGGACGGCAGCTCCGGAATTATCGAATGCGGATATTATTAGAGGAGTCTTTCCTGGAGGTTCAATTACCGGCTCGCCGAAGCTGCGCACGATGGAAATTATCGAGGAGTTGGAGCCGACGCGGAGAGGTTTGTATACGGGCTCAATCGGCTGGATTGGCTTTAACGGCGACATCGATTTGAATATCGTCATTCGTACGGCGTATATAAAAGATGGAATCGTCCATATACAAGCGGGTGCTGGCCTTGTCGCGGACTCTAGTCCGGAAGCAGAATATGTGGAGTCGCTCAATAAGGCGAGGGCGCTCTGGCAGGCGAAGGAAATGGCCGAAGCGGCAAAATGAAAGGAGGAATGCCTCCATGCTATGTTGGATGAACGGTGAATTTAGACAAGCGGAACAGTTGCGGATATCCCCGTTCGATCACGGGTTTTTATATGGTGCAGGTTTTTTTGAGACATTTAGGACATATGAGGGACGCGTGTTTTTATTCAAAGAGCATATGGAACGGCTTCGTGCTGCATTGCATGAATACCGGATTGCGATGCCTTATTCGGATGGGGAGATTGCAGAAGCGATTCAAGAGTTGCACGTCCGTTCGGGTGGACGTGACGGGTATTTCCGGTTGAATGTATCTGCAGGCGTGCATGATATCGGTTTAGCCCCTTCCGAGTACGAGACGCCGAACGTCATTCTGTTCCGTAAAGATCTTGTAGTAGCCCCTCGGGGAACAGAAAAGAAAGCTGTGTGGCTCGAGACGGAAAGGAATCGCCCGGAAAGCCGGGTCCGCCACAAGTCGCATAACTTCCTGAACAATGTGCGCGGACGTTTGGAGCTGCCTTCCTTGAAGGAGCTGGAAGGAATCTTTCTCACGGCGTTCGGCCATGTAGCTGAAGGAGTGACGTCCAATGTGTTTTGGGTGAAAGACGGCGCGCTGTACACACCCTCAATAGAAACGGGAATTCTGCCCGGCCTTACACGCGCCTTCATATTGGAGCTTGGGGCAAAAGTAGGGATGGATGTACATATCGGGCTTTATGAGAAAAGTGATGTTGAGCAAGCGGACGAAGTGTTCGTGTCGAACTCGATTCAGGAGCTCGTCCCGCTCTCTTCGGTAGACGAGCAGCTGATGTCAGGCGCTTCAGGGGTTTATTATCAAAAATTGCATCGATTATACGTGCAAGCGATTGATGGGATGAAAGAAGGGTAAATCATGGAATTATCGAAAGCGAAAGAGATATATCGATTAGGGAATACCGATTTTGATTTTAAAAAGGAGACGGCCGTAATGGGCATTTTAAATGTCACGCCGGACTCCTTCTCGGACGGAGGCAAATACGGACAAATCGATGCAGCATTGAAGCGCGCAGAAGAAATGCTTCGGGACGGTGCGAAAATCATTGATATCGGGGGTGAGTCGACTCGTCCAGGTCACGCACCGGTATCGCTCGAATTGGAACTAGAGCGGACGGTTCCGGTAATCGAGGCGCTAGTTCGGGAATTGGACTGTGTCATTTCGATCGATACGTATAAGGCGGACGTGGCGGATGCGGCATTGAAAGCGGGTGCGAAAATCATTAATGACGTATGGGGAGCGAAACGCGAACCGAGGATCGCCGAAGTGGCGGCTGCCCACGGAGCACCGATCATCCTTATGCATAATCGGGAAAAGGCGGAATACGCAGGGCCTTTCATGGATGAACTAATTGCCGACTTGGAGGAAAGCGTGCAAATCGCGCGCATGGCGGGTGTGCCGGAAAGCAATATTTGGCTCGATCCAGGCATCGGCTTTGCGAAAAATACGAGGCAGAACGTGTTGGCGATGCAAGGGCTTCGCCGGATATCGGATCTGGGGTACCCGCTCTTGCTTGCGACATCCCGGAAAAGAATGATCGGCAACATATTGGATCTGCCTGTCGATGAGCGGATGGAAGGGACAGGTGCGACAGTTTGCTATGGCATCGATCACGGTTGTCATCTAGTGCGGGTGCACGATGTGAAGGGGATTTCCCGCATGGTGAAGATGATGGATGTGCTCGCGGGCAAATCAGAAGTAAGCGTCGACTGATCTGGAAATGGAGGGTGTGAGGATGGATTATATTCATTTGAACGAAATGGAGTTTTACGGTTATCACGGTGCATTGAAGGAAGAGACGGTGCTTGGGCAGCGTTTCCGGGCGAATGTATCGCTCGCAGTCGATTTGGCTGAAGCTGGAGAAACCGATGATTTGAAGAAGACGGTTAATTACGCAGAAGTGTTCGAAGTTTGCAGAACTGTCGTCGAAGGTGAGCCGAAAAAGTTGATTGAATCCGTCGCCGAGGAGATTTCAAACCTCATTTTACAAACGTTCCCTGAGCAAGTCCGCGGCGTCCGGGTCGTCTTAATAAAACCCGATCCGCCAATCCGGGGTCACTATGTCTCAGTCTCCGTGGAAATTACGAGAGGGCAATTTTCATGAATATCTCGTACATTTCCATAGGATCCAATATCGGAGATAGACTGCATCATCTTAAAGAGGCGGTCCGTGCACTTCATTCCCACGGACAAATCAAAGCGACGAAAGTGTCTTCCATCTATGAAACGGCACCTGTCGGTTATACGGAACAGGCGGACTTCCTGAATTTGGTCGTTCGTGTGGAGACATCGTTAGATCCGCATGAGTTATTGGCGGCATGTCAAAATGTGGAGAACAGCTTGGGCCGTGTACGTGATATTAGATGGGGTCCGCGGACTGTAGACCTTGACATTTTGCTGTTTAATAACGACAATATTGAAGCGGAGAATTTAATCGTGCCGCACCCGAGAATGGGTGAACGGGCATTTGTTCTCGTACCTTTGTTGGAAATCGCGCCTACAATCGGACACCCTGTAACGGGAATCCCATTTGCAGTTACGGATGACGACGGCGTTGTGCTTTGGAAGAAACCTGAGGGAGTCGAGCAGTTGTTGTTTGGCGAATGAACGGCTCTATCCATCTTTCTGGTATATGATAGGCATTCGTGGCAATGCTAAGATTCAAAATGCCAACAATGCGAGCCGCCATTATAGTGGCGGCTTTTTTTACATAAAGAGTTTGTGTACAATAGGAACATGCCATCCGGCGTGAGGGATAACTGATGAAGGAGTGAAGGAAATGTCCCATTTGGATGAATTGAACGATCAGCTTTTGGTGAGACGCCAGAAGATGGAAGAATTGCGAGAGGGCGGTTTAGATCCGTTTGGCGCAAGATTCGAGCGGACGCATCTATCCAATGAAATCCGCGAAGCCTATGAGGGTCTTTCAAAAGAGGAATTGGATGAAACAGTGCACGAAGTAAAAATTGCGGGACGGATCATGACGAAGCGCGGCAAAGGGAAGGCTGGGTTTGCCCATCTCCAAGACCTCGGCGGCCAGATTCAAATCTACGTCCGTCAAGATGCGGTCGGCGAAGAGGCTTATGACCTGTTTACCCACGCGGATCTAGGGGATATCGTCGGGATTAAAGGAAACGTCTTCAAAACAAAAGTAGGCGAACTTTCTATTAAAGTGACTGAATTTACGTTTCTCACGAAAGCGCTTCGTCCGTTGCCGGATAAATTCCATGGATTGAAGGATATCGAACAACGGTACCGCCAGCGTTATCTAGACTTGATCACTTCAGAGGAAAGCAGACAGACGTTCATTACAAGAAGCCGTATCATCTCATCGATGCGTCACTATTTGGACGGACAAGGCTTCCTTGAAGTTGAAACACCGATGTTGCACTCCATTGCGGGAGGAGCAACGGCACGTCCGTTCATTACGCACCATAACGCTTTGGATATGGAGTTATACATGCGCATAGCGATCGAGCTTCACTTGAAACGGCTTATTGTCGGCGGTCTTGAAAAAGTGTATGAAATCGGCCGCGTTTTCCGTAATGAAGGGATTTCCACAAGACATAACCCTGAATTCACGATGATTGAACTATATGAAGCTTATGCGGACTATAAAGACATCATGGAGCTTACAGAAAATATGGTTGCATATATCGCGCAAGATGTCCTCGGTACGACAAAAGTGAAATACGGTGAAGATATCATCGACCTATCGCCAGGCTGGAAACGTCTGCATATGGTGGATGCAATCAAGGAATATACTGGCGTTGACTTCTGGAAGCATATGACGAAGGAAGAAGCCCATGCCCTTGCTAAGGAACATGGCGTAGAAGTGACAGGCATGATGGACGTTGGTCATGTGTTGAACGAGTTCTTCGAGCAGAAAGTCGAAGAGCAACTTGTCCAACCTACATTTATCTACGGCCATCCTGTAGAAATATCGCCTCTCGCGAAGAAGAATCCGGAAGACGAGCGTTTCACAGACCGCTTTGAACTATTCATTGTTCGTCGTGAACACGCGAATGCATTTACTGAGTTGAACGACCCTATCGATCAGCGCTCGCGTTTTGAAGCGCAATTGGTCGAAAAGGAGCAAGGCAACGACGAGGCGCATGATATGGATGAAGACTTCATAGAAGCACTTGAATATGGACTTCCTCCAACAGGCGGTCTTGGAATAGGTATTGACCGTCTCGTGATGCTGCTGACAAACGCTCAATCGATTCGCGATATTCTCCTGTTCCCACAGATGAGAAATAAAGAGTAATCATATAAAGGAAGCACCGTGCAATCACGCTTGAAATAGTGATTGCACGGTTATCGCTTCTACGTGAATCTAACGAAGATAACTATTTTCGAAAAAAGTGTTGCAATCAAATAGACAGGGTGGTATAGTAATAAACGTTGCGTTTCCGCTAACTGAATAACTACTTCGAAACAGCTTAAAACTTTTTTGAAAAAGTTATTGACAACGGAATTGCAAGCATGGTATTATATAAGAGTTGCTTCTGAGAGAGGCGGCGAACAACGAATCAAATGAACCTTGAAAACTGAACAGCAAAACGTCAACAAATAAAGTTCTGGAGCCGACTCCGTCGGTGAAAGGAACAAACGAATCTTCGGATTCAAAATTGACATCTTAAATGATGCCAGCAAGAAACTCGAGCTACTCGAATTTCTCTATTATGGAGAGTTTGATCCTGGCTCAGGACGAACGCTGGCGGCGTGCCTAATACATGCAAGTCGAGCGAATTGACGGGAGCTTGCTCCCAGATATTAGCGGCGGACGGGTGAGTAACACGTGGGCAACCTGCCCTGCAGATGGGGATAACTCCGGGAAACCGGGGCTAATACCGAATAATCAGTTCCTCCGCATGGAGGAACTCTGAAAGACGGTTTCGGCTGTCACTGCAGGATGGGCCCGCGGCGCATTAGCTAGTTGGTGGGGTAATGGCCTACCAAGGCGACGATGCGTAGCCGACCTGAGAGGGTGATCGGCCACACTGGGACTGAGACACGGCCCAGACTCCTACGGGAGGCAGCAGTAGGGAATCTTCCACAATGGACGAAAGTCTGATGGAGCAACGCCGCGTGAGCGAAGAAGGTTTTCGGATCGTAAAGCTCTGTTGCGAGGGAAGAACAAGTACGGGAGTAACTGCCCGTACCTTGACGGTACCTCGTCAGAAAGCCACGGCTAACTACGTGCCAGCAGCCGCGGTAATACGTAGGTGGCAAGCGTTGTCCGGAATTATTGGGCGTAAAGCGCGCGCAGGCGGTCCTTTAAGTCTGATGTGAAAGCCCACGGCTCAACCGTGGAGGGTCATTGGAAACTGGAGGACTTGAGTACAGAAGAGGAAAGCGGAATTCCACGTGTAGCGGTGAAATGCGTAGAGATGTGGAGGAACACCAGTGGCGAAGGCGGCTTTCTGGTCTGTAACTGACGCTGAGGCGCGAAAGCGTGGGGAGCAAACAGGATTAGATACCCTGGTAGTCCACGCTGTAAACGATGAGTGCTAAGTGTTAGGGGGTTTCCGCCCCTTAGTGCTGCAGCTAACGCATTAAGCACTCCGCCTGGGGAGTACGGCCGCAAGGCTGAAACTCAAAGGAATTGACGGGGACCCGCACAAGCGGTGGAGCATGTGGTTTAATTCGAAGCAACGCGAAGAACCTTACCAGGTCTTGACATCCCGCTGACCGGTGTAGAGATACGCCTTTCCCTTCGGGGACAGCGGTGACAGGTGGTGCATGGTTGTCGTCAGCTCGTGTCGTGAGATGTTGGGTTAAGTCCCGCAACGAGCGCAACCCTTGATCTTAGTTGCCAGCATTCAGTTGGGCACTCTAAGGTGACTGCCGGTGACAAACCGGAGGAAGGTGGGGATGACGTCAAATCATCATGCCCCTTATGACCTGGGCTACACACGTGCTACAATGGACGGTACAAAGGG